>CADBUN010000132.1 GCA_902797825.1 uncultured Ruminococcus sp.
AACCCAATGTCATTCCGAGGAGGGCGATTAAGCCCGACGTGGGAATCCCCCTAAGAGGCGCAAAATCTCACTGATTAAGCCATTAACAACAAGGGGATTGCCACGGCTCTGAAGAGCCTCGCAATGACGGCTATACTTTTTCGACGCGCTGCAAGGCGCAGTCGGTTGACTGCGCCTTTCTGCATACGTTCTGCATACGTTCGTATATGAATTTGATTACTGTTCGGATTCAAAGATCCATTCGCCGACCTTGGTGCCGGTATCCATGCCTGCCTGATAGCGGACGATCAGCAGCGCGTCCTTGAGCGTGATCTCGCCGTCGTTGTTGATATCGGCGTTCTTCTGTACACAGGTCACGTTCGCGCCGGCGCTCTTGCGCTGGATAAAGGTGGCGTCCATCACGTTGAGGGTATAATCGCCGTTGGCGTCGCCCATATAGGCGGTCGCGGGCTCGATGGCGTCCGAGAAGCCCGGCGCCGGGTTGAGCGAGGCGTTCGGCTTGTTTTCGGTGATCAGGTCAAAGGGAATATACCCCTCCTTCACCGTATACAGCAGCGAAAAGACATGATGAATTTCGGTGGTACCTGCCTTGACCGCCTTGAAGCGCACCTTAAAGTAGTGGTCGGACGGGGTGAATACGCCGATACCGTCGTTCGTCTTTGAATAGTTATAGCGAATCTCGTCGTTCGGTCCGTGATAGTTGGACGCCAGCGAGGCGTTGCGGATTCGCGTGGGGAAGCAGTAGGAATCCATGCTGACGGAGCCGTCGCTGCGGACGGTGCCGTAGGACACGATCTCGGCAAAGGCGCTGTTAGAGGTAACCCTGCCCTCGCACATATAGGGGGAGTAGCCGGCGGAGTCCAGCGAAACGCTGTAGATAAATTCGTTCCCGACGTCAACCGTTCCGAGCACCTTGCCCCCGGAGGTGACGGTGAGCGTGCCGCCGGCAGCCGAGGAGCTGACGGTGAACATCGGGATCGCCGCCGCGAGCAGGGCGACGGTCAGCAGTAAGCAAAGTAATTTCTTCATAAAATCCTCCGTGTCAGCGGCGCTTGCCGCTTAGAAAGAGTGGTATCTATCTTCTATTGTAGCGGATTGGGCGGTTAATTGCAAGGCTTTTTCGATTACAAAACTGTCACAGCAGATATCCCGATCCGCCGGTCGCGCCGAATCGGAGAAAAAGGAGATCGCGTTTCACGAAAAATGCCGTCCTGCGGCGTATCATCCGCTTACACATAGAAAACCGCTCCCGATACCGATATTGTATCAGGAGCGGCTTCTCAGTTGATGAACAGAATATTAAAATTCGATCGGGAGGTTCAGATAGCCCGTGGGAATGCCTACCAGCTCGCGCTGGATGACGGTGACGTCGGTGACGTCGGGATATCCGATCCGGGTGACGTCCGCCGCGACAAGCTGAGAGGAGGTCAGCTCACACGCGCCGGCGAGATAACGCTGCAGGAGGGTGGCGTCAACGATATCCACCTCGCCGCTTTTGTCGATATCCGCCATGATGACGTCGTCATAGGCGATCTTGCGCCCCTGTACCACGATATGGTTGAGGGCGAGCTCGCCGTCGGTGGTGGTGGCGAGCGCGTCGCCGCCGTCGATGGTCGTCATGCCGACCGGCACCAGCCGCAGATCGACGCTTTCGGCGTCGTCATAGCTGTAGGCGAAGTCGGGCAGGTCGCTCTTGTCAAAGTAGGCGGTGAGCGTCTTGCGGCTGTCGGCGGAGATGGTGAATACCCTGCCGTCGATATCGGTGAAGCTCGTGCCGTTCTTGCTGTATTGCAGCTTCCATGATGCGGGAGCCTTGGAGGAGCCTGCGAGATACATGGTGAGCTTGAGGGTATCATAGCCCTTGGTCGGGACGTTCAGGTTGATATACGGCGCGCCCCACGGGTTCTTGGAGCCGGCGCCCATGAGCGGCACGATCAGCGAGCCTGACTTGCCGTATTCGGCGTTGCTCCATTCGAGCGCGCGGGATTTGGAGCCGGTGACGGAGAGCGTCAGCTTACCGGTGCCCTGGGTGGCGAGGTAGCCGTTGTCGGCGTTGCCGTATTCGGTGAGCTTATCGCCGGAGGTCTTGTCGGCAGCGTCAAAGCTCCATACCGCGATCGCGCCGGTGGTATCGGGGACGATCACATCCTCCGCCGGCAGGGTGGGCTCCTCGGTAGGCGGTTCGGTCGGGATCACGGGATCCGAGGGGATGTACCGGGCAATATACTGGGCGCTGATCCATGCCGCGCGCGAGGTCGTCCAGTCCATCATGTAGTCGAACTGACCGTCGAAGGTATATTGGTCATAACGGGTGTTGCCGCTGTCCTGAGAGAGCTGAACGCCGGTGACCTGACCGTAGCTGTTCTTGCTGTAGGTCGCGCGGTACTGGCGCAGGGAGCTGTGGTCACAGATCCAGCCGCTGTTGGTAACGAGCTCCCAGATCTTGTAGTTCATCGCGGCGCTGTCGCGCAGGGCGTCGGCATATACGTCGGCAGAGTATATTTCGCCGGTGCTGACGCCGGTAGAGGTCAGCTTATCCAGCGCCGGGAGGAATTCCTCAAACCATACGCGTCTGACCTGAGCCATGATCAGCGGATTGTTGACCGATTCGGCGAGCACGTTGGCGCCGTTGTAGCCGTTCTTTTTGGAGGCGAACCAGCCGCTCGGCAGCTCATAGTCGCGGATGCCCAGCCAATTCAGATCGCTGTCGACGCCTCTGGCGTTGCCCAGTGAGTTATCATAATCCCATACGGGAGAAGCGAAGAATTTGTAGACGCCGTTTTTGTCGGGCTTGTAGGTGAAGTAGAAGGAGGAGGCGCCGGTATCCCAGTTCTTGCCCAGCTCGTTGATGAGGTAGACCTTCGCCATCGAGTCGATGTCCAGGTAATTGCCGACGTCGGTGCTTTGCAGGTGAGCATACATGTCGTTGTAGTGGTTGCGGATATAGCTTTGCACGCCGCTGCGGTTGGGATCGCTTTCCTCCAGCTCGGGCGCCTTCATGGTCAGGTTGTTGCCGTTGTTTACGGTAAAGTGGAAGTCATCCGCGGCAGGGCTGGAGTCGATCTCGGTCACAAAGCTGAAATCGGACTTGACGCCGCCGGTCGCGGTATCGAGGTAATCGTCCTCTTCAAAATCACTGATCAGGGTGTTCTTGCCGGTGTCGATCTTCTGGCAGATCTGGTAGGTTCCCTGATAGACGCCGTTGGTATACAGGTCGATGAAGCGGCTGTCGGAGGAGTAGGGAACGCCGACCTCGTCCGCCAGATCAAAGAGGATGCGGTTACGCGCCATCGCCGCGTCCTGGAAGTTGGACACGAGCGAGAACTTCTTGCATTTTTCCATCCCGGCGAGCTTGAGCGCGCTCTGGAAGGTGACGTTGAAGCCCTTTTTGTCGGCATACCACGAGGTGTTGCCGCGTCCCTTCATTTTCTTGACGTCGGCGCTTTCGATCTTGCCGTCGGGGGTAGCGACCGCGCCGGTGGCGGCGACGGAATTCTCCTTGCTCGCCTTGAGGTAGGAGAAGAAGTCGTCGTAGCCGTCAAAGGTATCGGTGTTGTTGATCCACAGGGCGGCTTCGGCGCCGGAGAACAGGAATTGGACATAGCGGGTGCCGCCGTTCCAGTTGACGGTATAGGTGGCGCCGGGGTTGGGCTTAAAGGAGGCGGCAGCGTTCGCGGGCAGGGCGGTGCCGCCGATCGAGGCGTCGGCGGAAAGGGTGCTGTACAGCTCTACCGAGTCATACGCCTTTGCCGAGGACGGCATGAAGAAGTAGTAGGTGCCGCCGACCTGGTACCATTTGATCCACGCTTCCTTATCCGCGACGCCGTTTGCCGCGTGCGCATAAAGACAGTTGGGCGTGAGTACGGTGATCGGATCGGAGCCGACGGTGATAGTATCGGTTTTGACCGCTTTGGCGAGGATGCTGCCGTTGCCGTCAACGACGGTGAATACCGCCTTGACGCTGTAGACGCCGTCGCTATCGGGCAGGAAGGTATAGGTGTCGTGCGGCATATCGGAGACGAGGACGTCGTTGATGTACAGCTCTCTGTGAAGCGACGCCCCGGCAGGAGGATCGTTCTGCACCATCGTGATATCAAAGGGATCGCCCACCTCGCCGGTACGGGATGAAACGCCCAGCGCCGCAGAGAGGTCGAAGCTGTAGGTCGAGGTCGTGTAGCCGGTGTTTGTCCAGTCGGTGACGACCGCGGTGTTGACGCCGTTCAGATAATCGGCGGCGGTGAGCGTGACGGATTCGTTCCACAGCTTCTCGGCGTTGCCGCGCCAGAAGCGCATCACGCTCTTGCCGGCGTCGGCGGCGGTGACGGTATACCGGTACAACCCCTTCGCGCTGTCATAGGTCACGCCGGTCGAGGGGTTAAAGCGGCTTCTGTCGGCGTCGGCGATCACGATGGAGCGGTCGCCGTTATCGGCGCGACAGCCGTCGGTAAAGTTGACGTATAAGGTCACGTCCGCCGGCTCGGTCGCCCAGTTCGAGGGGTTCTCGATCTTCAGATACAGCACGTCGCCCGCTTCGAAGCCGCCGTTGTCGGCAGCGCTGAACGGCGCGACCGCAAGCGCAGTGACGAGCATGATCAGAACAAGCATGATTGCGATCAATTTTTTCATATTACTCTCTCCTTTTTGGGGGTATAGGGTTAAAAGGATGTACACATTTATTATAGTAGAAATAAATATAAAAAACCAGAATATTTATGTCAAAATTCATCCTATTATTTTGTTGATTATGTATGAAAAACTGTCCCCGTCCCTACGTTGCAAAAAACTTTTTAAAAAATCGAACAAACATTTGCATTTTTCGCGCAAATATGTTATGATAGAGATAAATAAAAAAGACAGGTGATTGTATGAAGCAGTTGACCTCCGGACAACAAAAAGTGTATGACTATATCCTCGAATGCTCCGAAAACGGCAGGATCCCCTCGGTTCGCGAGCTGTGTGACGCGACGGGCTTCAAATCCACCTCCACCGTCGCCTATCATCTCAAGGCGCTGGAGGAGCGCGGTCTGATCGAGCGCGAGGAAGGGCTCAACCGCTGTATCCGCCTCAAGAACGAACAGCCGACGACCAAGGTGCCGCTGATGGGGCGCGTCACCGCCGGTCAGCCGATCCTCGCGGTACAGGATATCGAGACCTATATCCCTCTCTCTAAGGATATCGGCAAGGGCAGGGAGCTCTTTGCCCTGCGCGTCGTGGGCGAGAGCATGATCAACGCCGGCATCTATGACGGCGATATCATCGTCGTGCATCATACCCCCACCGCCGAGAACGGCGATATCGTGGTCGCGATGGTTGAGGACGAGCTCAGCGGCGAGAGCAGCGCGACCGTCAAGCGCTTTTATAAGGAGAAGGGACATATCCGCCTGCAGCCCGAGAACGACGCCTTTGAGCCGATCATCGTCGAGAACGTCGTGCTGTTGGGCAAGGTGATCACCCTGATCCGGAATTATGAGTAACGGCGCGGTTCGCTGACGACGGAGGACAGGAAAGAGAGAATAGAGAATGGTGGATAGTGAATGGTGAAGAGTGAATAGTGAATAATGAATAGTGAATAATGAATGGAGGGCTCCGCCCTCACCCGAATTCCTATTGGCTGCCGTTGAAAGACAGCGCTGTCGTGAGCGAAAAAGCAGGATCGGATGAAAACGTTTCTGCCAAGCGGACGACCACTGAGGTCTCCCCGCCGGGGAGGTGTCATCCGCAGGATGACAGAGGGGTGCCGTCTCCGGCTGAGGAACGTCCCTACAATTCCACTAACCACCGGCAACCGGCGACCGGCGACTTGCCACTGTGATAGTTTGAAAAATGTTAAATCTGCGTTAACAGAACGTTCACAGATTTTGAAAAACATTGAGTATAATAAAAGCATGCAAGAGAGAAACCGCAACTCCTTGTATGTTCTACCCTCCTCTTACGAACCGAACGGTTCGTAAAGCCGGAGTGATGCTCCGGTAAAAAACCCTCATTTTATTTGGATTTATCCCCGAAAGAGAAAGCGTGCACCCGGTGTGCACGCTTTTCTCTGTATCACGGTTTTGAAAATGACAAAAAGCAACTGACGGAGCTTTTAACCATTCCGGGATGGATGAAAGCCTTGTATCACGGAACAGTACCGGGCTGTCAAAATACGGGAGTTTGATAGGCGGTAAACAAGCGCCCTAATAAATCCAAAAATATGGAATGAAATGAGATGAAATGAGCGCCGCGCAGGCGGCGTTTATCATTATCATTGCCTTTTTCTTTGTCTTTTTATTTTTTTCTTTATCTTTATCTTAGCTTGTTTTGTGCTTGTTTGTGGTTGTTGTGCACATTTGTGGTTTTTGTGGTGATTGCAGTGGCTTATACAAACAAAATGCTTGTTTTGTGCTTCGCAGCCCGGCGCCTATTCGTCCTTGATATCGTCCTCGTCGAGGTTATAGATTTTGGTATCGCGCTGTTTCGGGCGATAATCGCGGTAGCGATCCGCGTTCGCGCGATCGGCGTTCACGCGCGCTTCGCTGACGCGGCCGCTGCGCTCGCGGTCACGGCGCGCCTGGCGCCTGCCGTCCGAGGCGGTATATGCCGCCGTGGAGAATACCACGCCCATGAAGATCGCGACAACGACAAAGAACGCGATGATACACAGGATCCACCACGCGACCTGTACCAGCATCAGCATGAGACACGCCAGCACCACCACGACGACGCAGATCACGCCTGCCGTCAGCAGGGTGTTGATCAGATCGTTTGTCCGGTCAAAAAAGGGAATCTTGGGCAACAGCGCCGCGGCGATCATCGCGATCATCGCGGTCAGCAGCCCGACGATGACGGACAGCTCGCGGTAGATCACCATATCGAGAAGCATCGGGATACACAGCAGCACCGCCGGGACGATCACGTGCTCGCGGTCATACTTGCGCCACAGCAGGATCAAAAATACGCCGGTGACGCAGCCGAAGATCGCCGTGCCGACGAAGCCGTGCAGCAGCGGCGCAAAGAACAGAACGATGAAATTCAGGATACCGAGGATCCCCATCCGCGAGCCGGTTTTGGTGCGCAGGAAGGAGCGCATATCCTGTGCCTTTGCTTTAAAGTTGTACCATAGTTGATTCATGATGATCCCCCTTTCGGGCGGTTTTGAGTGGTCAGCCTATCGCGCGTCAAAGCTGATGTCATGATGATACCATAAATTGACAATAATTGCAAGAAGCCCCGGTGCGTTGTTTCACGGTTGCACTTTCGTGAGAATATGGTATAATAACCGTATAAATCCGGTTATTATACAGATTTATATGCCCGCCCAGTTTGTCGCGTTGCGACA
This sequence comes from uncultured Ruminococcus sp., assembly GCA_902797825.1. Classification (GTDB taxonomy): domain Bacteria; phylum Bacillota; class Clostridia; order Oscillospirales; family Acutalibacteraceae; genus Ruminococcoides. The sequence continues at coordinate 7,319 of CADBUN010000132.1, forward strand.
ACGGGCGATGGC
>CADBUN010000133.1 GCA_902797825.1 uncultured Ruminococcus sp.
ACAGCGCCGCATAGAATAAAGAAATAAAATGCTGAAAAAGATCATAGTTGATTATCTATGTTTGTATGGCTTATTCCTTGACCACAACAGAACCGGAACGGATCGTACAGGAGAGCGTAGATGAAACCCCTGACAGGAGGTATCGCTCCGAAGACGAGGTAATCTGTTCCCTAAAGAAGCAACGTACTTCCGGCGCGCCATAACAGCTCTCGATATTTCGGTATCGGGAGCTGTTATCTTTTGCTCAAAAACGGCTTAAACAGTGGGTTTTCGGTGTGCTGTCATATTTTTGAGCTTCATTTCCCTGTGCCTGCTTTTCCTGAGAGGTGTCGTTCGGGCGACTTTAAAATCCGCGAATTGACAGGATAAGCAAATATTTCGAAAAGAATGTTGTTTTAGCCCCCTTTGTATTGTATAATAGCTACAGTATCATGAAATTATCGTGACCATATCATTTTCACGTGAAAGGTCAGGTGAACAGAATGAAACAAACAAAATTCACAAACAGTCTTGCGTTCAAAACCATGCTGAGGCTCTTGGTCGTCGTGATGATCATATCAGTCATCGCCGCCGCGGTCATTGGGTGCGTCACCTATCAGAATTTAGCGACACAGGCGCGCGACTACGCCTATACAGCCGCGCTGGAGGGGACGGCGGTCGCATCGTCCGGACTGTTGAAAACCGATCAGGCAGGCATTGATTCATACATCAGTTCAGAAAAATCTGATGATAACTACGAGAGGATTCTGTTGAATCTTCTTCTGATCACCAATGATTATGAGCTGCAGGGCTGCGATGTTTTTGTCCCTCACGAGGATCACATCACCTATTTGATGTCCACCGATGACCAAACGACAGGCGAATCCTTGAACAAGGAAGCCGCCTACTACGGTGATGAAAAGACCTACGCTTTAAGGGCGATGAATATGTCGGAGGATGAATTTGATCCCGACCGTTCAAAGAAGGACAACATCTACGCCGATAACAGCAAGAACGGCGTAAAGCTCGCGACATATTATATGCCGGTGCTGGACAAGGACGGAAAAGCCGTCGCCGTTCTGGCGGCGAGCTATTCGACCGACAAGGTGTACAAAACGATCCTGCAATATATTGTGGGGCTGTTAGGCGTCACGCTCGCCGTGATGCTTGTTTCGGTAATCATCTTCTACTTCTCGATCCGCAAGCATATCATCCGGCCTGTCGGCAAGCTGACGCAGTCTGTCCGCATGATGCAGGAGAGCGTCAAAAACCGACAGCCTGTCGTCACGGACGTCCGCACCGGCGACGAGATCGAGGAGCTTGCCGTCTCCTTCGAGGATATGAACCGGGATCTGATCGGTTATATCGACGAGAATACAAGGATCACCGCCGAGAAGGAGCGTATTGATACAGAGCTGAGTCTGGCGACCGATATCCAGGCAGGGATGCTGCCCGACAAATTCCCTGCCTTCCCGGACAGAACGGATTTCGATATCTACGCGTCCATGAAGCCGGCAAAGGAAGTCGGCGGAGATTTCTACGACTTCTTTATGATCAACGAGAACAAGCTGGGTTTAGTCATGGCGGACGTTTCGGGCAAGGGCGTGCCGGCGGCGCTGTTTATGATGCATTCCAAAATCCTATTGAAAAACTACGCCCTGATGAAGCTGTCCCCCAAGGCAGTGCTGGAAGAAGTGAACCGCCAAATCTGTGAATATAACCCCCAGGAGATGTTCGTGACCGTCTGGCTCGGCGTGTTGGATCTGAAAACAGGCGTCTTAACCGTTTCCAACGCAGGTCATGAAAAGCCTGCCATCAAGCAAGCGGACGGCAGCTTTGAGCTTTTCAAGGATAAACACAGCATGATGGTCGGCTACATGGACGGCATCCCCTTCAAAGAATACGAATTGACGCTCGGTAAGGGCACGAAGCTCTTCCTCTATACGGACGGCGTCGCCGAAGCTACCGACGCCAATGACGAATTGTTCGGTACCGATCGCATGATCGACGCCCTGCGTACCGCCGAGGACAAATCGCCCAAGGATATCCTTGAGGCTGTTGACGCGGCTGTCAACGAATTTGTCGGCGCGGCGCCGCAGTTTGACGACCTGACGATGCTGTGCGTCGAGTATCACGGAGAAGCCGAAGAATAATCTCTCAAGTATAAAAAACAAACATAAGGAGAAGCGAATATGGAAATCACAGTCAATCAAAACGGAACCGATTTAACACTCACCCCGATCGGACGCCTCGACACCACGACGGCGCCCCAGTTGCAGACGACTATCAACGAAAACATCCGTGATGTAACCGACCTGACCTTCGATCTCTCCAAGCTGGTCTACCTTTCGTCCGCCGGTCTGCGCGTATTGATGAACGCCCAAAAAACGATGAAACAACAGGGCAAAATGCGCATCACTCACGTCAATGAGGATATCATGGACATTTTTGAGATGACAGGGCTGACGGATGTGTTCCGCTTCGAATAAACCTCTCCGGTGCTTTGCCCGGGCGAGGTCATGAGGTTATTTTTAATTACGAAGCCCTTGACGCGCTGTCAAGGGCTTCACAATGACTGTTTTCTTTTTTGACAAAGCTGTATTAGAATAAGACGGAACAGATATTTCTGTCAGATAAGGAGGCGCATGATGAAAAAACCAATCGTCATACTCGGTCCGATGGAAAGCGAATCGGCGCTGCTGATCCAAAGCCTCGGGCAGCGTCAGGCGCGGGCTGTCGGCAGCTTTACCTTTCACGAGGGCATGATCGGCGGATATCCCGTCGTCGTATGCCGCACCTATATCGGCGTGGTGAATTCCGCCGCGGCTGCCGCGCTGGCGATACAGCGCTACGCTCCGCTGTGCGTCATCATCCAAGGAACCTCGGGCGCCCATGATCCCGCCCTGCATCAGGGCGATCTCGTGCTGGGAGATCACCTCGTCCATCTCGGGCGTTTCTTTACGCCCCACCGCGATCGGGGCGAGGGAACCGACGCCTTCGCCTGGGAGCCGCAGGGCAGCGAGATCGTCGCCGTCAACGCCGGAGGATTCACCGAGGTTCTGCACAGCGACCGCCGCATCATCGACATAGCGGCAAGAACGCCGTATCCGCGGGGACGGGTGAAGCGCGGCACCATCGGCGCGGCGGATATCTGGAACCGCGAGCTGGATATGATCGCCCACCTGCACCGAACCCTCGGCACCGACTGTGAAGAGATGGAGGGCTTCGGCGTTGCACAGGTTTGTGCCGGCTTCGGCGTGCCGATGGCGGATATCCGCATCATCAGCAACAGCGAATGGCACGAGCAGGAAGAATTCAACGAAAAATACGGCGCGGACTGTCAAATGTTTGTACTGGAAGTCGTGAAGAGACTTATTGCGGAACAAACGCTGATGTGATAAAATAATAAGGCTCTACGAAAGTTGCCGCCGATGAACACAGCATTCGTATTCGTCGTCATTTTGAGGAACCAAGGACACGCGTGTCACGGGCTTCGCAAAGAGGCGAATACAGCTACGGTGAAAATCGGCATGGATAAATTCACGCGGCAGCCGCGGGCGCATTTCAGATCGTCATTGCGAGGAGGAACATGGTTCCGACGCGGCAATCTCAACCTTAACCTTTGCGCCCTTCGCAATGACTATTTACATAAAACCGGAGGAACATATGAAAAACTATCGAATCGAGCGCGACTCGATGGGCGAGATGCAGGTCCCTGCCGAGCGGTACTGGGGCGCTCAGACACAGCGCAGCCTGCAAAACTTCCCCATCGGATGGGAAAAAATGCCGACCGGAATCATCCGCGCCTTCGCCTTACTCAAGAAGGCGGCGGCTCAGGCAAACCGCGAGCTGAAGCCCGAGCAAATGACCGACGAGAAATGCGCCGCCATCTGTGCGGCGTGTGAGGAGATCATCCGGGAAAAGCTCACGGATGAGTTTCCCCTGGTCGTCTGGCAGACGGGCTCGGGAACCCAGAGCAACATGAACGTCAACGAGGTTGTCGCCAACCGCGGCAGCGCCATCGCCGACAAAGCCGCAGGAAAAAAGCTCCTGCACCCGAACGACGACGTGAATATGTCTCAAAGCTCTAACGACACCTTCCCGACCGCGATGCATATCGCCGCGGCGCAGACGATCCATAACGAGCTGATCCCTGCCATCGACCGGCTGACCGAGACGCTGGCACGGCTCGAAAAAGAGAATGAGGGGATCGTCAAAAGCGGACGGACGCATCTTCAGGACGCCGTTCCGATCGCTTTCTCACAGGAGATTTCCGGCTGGCGCGGTATGCTGGAGGCAGACCGCGAACAGCTCCTGGCGTCGCTCGACGGGCTGTATCGGCTCGCCATCGGCGGCACGGCGGTCGGCACGGGGCTAAACGCGCCGCAGGATTTCGGCGTGAAGGTCGCCGAGAAGCTGAGCGAGGAGACAGGTCTCCCCTTTGTCAGCAATCCCAATAAATTCCACGCCCTGACCTCTCTTGACCGGATGGTCTTTGCCCACGGGGCGATGAAGGCGCTGGCGGCTGATCTGATGAAGATCGCCAACGATGTACGATGGCTTTCATCCGGTCCGCGGTGCGGTATCGGCGAGATCTCGATCCCCGAGAACGAGCCCGGATCGTCCATCATGCCCGGCAAGGTCAACCCTACCCAGTGCGAAGCGATCACGATGATCGCCGTACAGGTGATGGGCAATGACGCTGCCGTCGGGATGGCGGCGTCTCAGGGCAACTTCCAGCTCAACGTCTTTCTGCCGGTCACGGCATACAACTTCCTGCAATCCGCGCGCCTGCTCACCGACGGCATCCTGTCCTTCAACGAGCGCTGCGTCAGCGGCATCACGGCAAAGAAGGAAAAAATGAGCGAGAACCTGCACCGTTCGCTGATGCTGGTCACCTCGCTGAATCCCTATATCGGCTATGACAATGCCGCCAAGGTTGCCAAAAAAGCCTATCGGGAGAATCTCTCGCTGAAGGAAGCCTGCCTGACGCTCGGGTTTATGAGCGAAGAGGAATTTGACCGGGTATTTCATCCGGAACAGTTAGTATAATGAAACGAAGAATTTCGTGAGGAGTATCGCATGGACATCAGAGAAAAAAGTTTACAAAAGCATTATGAATGGCAGGGTAAGATCGAGGTCACGACGCGCTGTGACATCAACACGCGCGAGGAGCTCTCGCTTGCCTATACCCCCGGCGTCGCCGAGCCCTGCATGGCAATTCATGAGGATATCGACAAAAGCTATGAGCTGACGCGCCGCAGCAACCTGGTAGCGGTCATCACCGACGGTACCGCCGTGCTGGGGCTGGGCGATATCGGCCCCGAGGCAGGAATGCCGGTTATGGAGGGAAAATGCGCGCTGTTCAAGGAATTCGCCGACGTTGACGCGTTCCCCCTGTGCATCCGCTCCAAGGACGTCGATGAGATCGTCCGCACCGTCTACCTGATCTCCGGCTCCTTCGGCGGCATCAACCTCGAGGATATCAGCGCGCCGCGCTGCTTTGAGATTGAGCAAAAGCTCAAGGAAATCTGCGATATCCCGATCTTTCACGATGACCAGCACGGTACCGCGATCGTGGTAGCCGCCGCCCTGATCAACGCGCTCAAGGTCGTCGGCAAGGAGATCGGCGCCGTCAAGGCGGTCATCAACGGCGCAGGCTCCGCAGGCATCGCCATCTGCAAGCATCTGATGAAGATGGGGCTGAACAACGTCATCATGGTTGACAGAACCGGCATCATCCGCGAGGGTGATCCGCGACTGAATCCTGCCAAGGCGGAGATCGCGGCAGTCACCAACCGCGAAATGCGCGAGGGCACGCTTGCCGACGCGATGAAGGGCGCGGATGTTTTCATCGGCGTTTCCGCTCCCGGCGTCGTGACGCAGGAGATGATCCGCTCGATGGCGGATCAGCCGATCGTGTTCCCGATGGCGAATCCCACCCCCGAGATCATGCCCGACGAGGCGATCGCCGCCGGCGCGGCGGTGGTCGGCACGGGACGCTCGGATTTTGCGAATCAGATCAACAACGTGCTCGCCTTCCCGGGGATTTTCCGCGGCGCGCTGGATTGTCGCGCCTCGTGCATCAACGAAGAGATGAAGGTCGCCACCTCTTATGCCCTCGCTTCGCTGATCCCCGATGAAGCGCTCAGCCCGGAAAACATCATTATCTCGGCGCTCGATAAAAGCGTCGCGCCCGTCGTCGCCGAAGCGGTCGTCAAGGCTGCTCGTGAGACCGGCGTCGCCCGAATCTGATCCGGTTGGATCAATCGCCGTTGTCCGTCATTACAACGGCGGCATGCCGGTCTGCCTATCATTCTTTGTACCGGCACGAGGGCTATTGTCAGTTGTATGATTACGAACCAAAACAAAAAGGGAATACCGCCTTCTTCACGTTTGCGGTATTCCCTTCATTTTATGCTTGCGTCTTTTTCATTTCCACCGTGTTGTCGGCAAGGGGAAAGAACTTTTTCGGGATAGCGGCGCCGGTACAGATGATCTCGATGCTGTCGGGCGCGTTAGAGAGGAATTCGTACACCTCGGCAGCGCTGAGCTGATCCTCAGCCAGCACATCGAATACGCCGTCGAACACCAGCACCGTATAGCGGAAGGACATCGCCATCCGCGCGGCATGGTCAAAAAACGCGCGCACATCCGCCGACGCCGGGAGCGTCAGCGCGGTGATATGCGGGATAGCATCAAACAGCTTTTTGTGATCGCTTTCTACAGGATCGAAGCTGACCAGCAGGACGTTCTTCTCACGCAGCGCGGCGCGTACCGCGGCGCCGACGCACAGGCTGGTTTTCCCCCTGGCTGTTCCGTAATAAATCTCAAGCATACGCAACTCCTCTTTGACACCGAAAAAAATCATTGCTGATTTTCAATCATTACCCTCTACCACGTTATTATACATCACGCCAACAGCGATTGCAAGAAGGTAAAGAAAGATTTTCGAAAGGAGCGCTCTCCCCCCTCACACCGAAATCAAGCCGTCCTTCGCGCCGAAATCCGTGTTGACAAATGCGGGATATCTTGCTATAATAATTGAGCTAAACAGGGGCCATTAGCTCAGTTGGTTAGAGCAACCGGCTCATAACCGGTCGGTCCGGGGTTCGAGTCCCTGATGGCCCACCAGAAACGCCGTAACTGAC
>CADBUN010000134.1 GCA_902797825.1 uncultured Ruminococcus sp.
CGACAGTATGCCTGCGTCACTCGCCTCGCTCTGCGAAATTTATCACTAATATCTGATTAAATCTTTTTATCAAGGATTAGTATAGAATTGCCGGTCGCAGCTCAGACGCGAGGTACAGCGAGCCGCAGATGAAGATATCATCCCCGAACGAAAGCGCCGTTTGATACGCCTTTGCCGGCTGATGGATCACCGTGATCTCCGGCGCGATCCCGACGAGCCGCTCGGCGAGCCGTTCCGCCGGCAGGGCTCTGGGGTTATCGATATCGGTAACGATGACGCGCCGAAACAGCCCCCTGAGCAAATGGACAGAGGTGCTGTCCTTATCGGCGAGCATCCCGATGATCAGGGTTTTATCCCCCTCGGGATAGGTGGCGCGCACCGCTTCGGCAAAGGCGGTCAGCCCGTTGGGGTTATGGGCGCCGTCGAGGATGACGACGGGATCGTCGCGCAGCTTCTCAAACCGCGCCGGATGGCGCACGCGGCTCAGCCCCGCGCGAATCTCCTCAGACGAAAGCCCGACGCCGCTTTCCTTCAGCGCCTCCAGCGCCGCGAGCGCACAGCGCAGGTTGTCGATCTGATAGGCGCCGACCAGCGGCAGGAACATCTCCTCCCCCCGATACGAGAAGCGCGTCCCGTCGGCGTTCGTTTCGATGAGCTTGATCCCGATCTCCTCGGCGCGGTAAACGCTGTTATGCTTCTCAGCCGCGGCGGACAGGATCACGCGAAAAGCCTCCGGCAGCTGCGGCGCAACGGCAACGGCGGACGACTCCTTGATAATCCCTGCCTTTTGATACGCGATCGCCTCGATGGTATCGCCCAAAACGGCGGTGTGGTCAAGGTCGATGCGCGTGATCACCGCGCACAGCGGACGGGGAATCAGGTTGGTCGAATCGAGCAGACCGCCCATCCCGGCTTCACAGACGATGATATCGCAGCCCTGCTGTCGGAACACCCAAAAGGCAAGCACGGTGAGGAACTCGAACTCGGTGATGATCACGCCCTTATCGCTGAGCTCCTTGAGGATCGGCGCAAAAAACGTGACCGCCGCGGCGAGGTCATCCCGACCGATCATGCGGTTGTCGATCTGAATACGCTCCCGAAAATCCACGACATACGGCGAGGTGAACAGCCCGACGCGATAGCCTGCCGCCGCCAGCACGGCGCTGAGGATCGCGCAGACGGAGCCCTTGCCGTTCGTCCCGGCGACATGGATGAAGCGCTGCTCCAGCACCCCGGGCACCGCGTCCGCGAGCTGCTTCACCCGATCGAGTCCGGGGCGCGAGCCGAATTTGTCGAGCGAATGGATAAACGCTAAGCTTTCTTCATAATTCATCGCTTATATCAATTCCTTATAAATATCGTTCTTCTTCAGTCCTGCCATCGCGGCGGCTTCCTTGGCGGCGTCGGTGGGGCGCATACCGCCCTCGATCAGCCTGTTGGCAAAGGCGACGGCTTCTTCGAGAGAGACGGCGGATCGCTCCTCGTCCTTTCTGCCCTCCAGCACCAGGACGATCTCCCCCTTGACGGAGCCGTCCGCATACTGAGCGGCGGCGGTCTCGGTGGTGGTTCGGATGATCTGCTCATGCACCTTGGTCAGCTCTCGGGCGATGGTCAGACGGCGGTTGCCGAAGGTCTTGTACAAATCCCTCAGCGTATTCGGCAGCTTATGGGGCGCCTCATAAAAGATCATCGTGCGGCGCTCGGACAAGAGGCTTTCGAGGTGCTCGCTGCGGCTCTTTTTGTTGACCGACAAAAAGCCCTCGAAGGTGAAGCGCCCCGTCTCGAGCCCGGAGACCGCCAGCGCTGAGATCACGGCGCTCGGACCGGGGATGACGATCGTCTGAATCCCGGCGTCCTCACACTGACGGATCAGATCCTCCCCCGGATCGGAGATACACGGCATCCCGGCGTCGGTAACGATCGCGCAGCTCTCGCCGGAGAGGATGCGGTCGATGATCACCCTGCCTCTTTCCCGCTTATTGTGTTCAAAATAGCTGACCATCGGCTTTTTGATGCCGAAATGATTCAGCAGCTTCAAGGTCACGCGCGTATCCTCGGCGGCGATGAAATCGACCTGCTCGAGCGTCTGTACCGCGCGCGGCGAGAGATCGCCCATGTTGCCGATCGGCGTGCCGACGACATATAAACTGTTACTCATCGTATCCTTCCTTATAGCTTCCGTAAATCTGTTTCATCTCGTCGGTAAAGCCCGACGCGTCCTCCACGATCAGCGCCGGGAGAACGTCCATATAGCCCGGTCTTGCGCCGCGCTTCGCCTCACATAAAAAGAGCTTCGGGGCTTTATCCGCCCTGCCCTGTACCATCCTCAGGCGCTTTGGCTCGAGATCGTGCTCCCGCAGGGCGGTCAGCACGTCTGTCAGCCGTTCGGGGCGCTGGCAGATGACGAAGCGTCCCCCGAAGCGCAGCAGGCGCCGCGCCGCCCGACAAATATCCTCCAGTGTACAGGCAGTTTCATGCCGCGCGATCACCTTCGACCGGTCGGGATTCGTGATCCCGGAGCCGGGGAGCTTGTACGGCGGATTGCAGATGACCAGATCGGTCTCGCCGGCTTTCAGATAGGCGTCTGTATCTTTGATATCTCCCAAAACCGGATGAATCAGCGACGCGCCGACAATGCCGTTCTGTTGATTATGGGCGATGCTTTTTTGCAGCAAAGCGATCGCCTCCTCCTGGATATCTACAGCGATAATCCGCTTCGGCGCACGGTCGCGAATCAGCAGAAGCGGAATCGTACCGCAGCCGGTGCCGAGCTCCGCTACGCGCTCGCCGTCCTTCACGGCGGCAAAATGCGCCAGCAAAATTGTATCGGTTGAAAAATGATGGGCGTCGGTGACGTAAACCTCAACGCCGCCGCCCAGCGGTTCCAAGCGCATCTTACCCTCCTGAATCATACGAATTTCGAGTCAGCTATGCCCACTCAATGACGATTGGTATTCTGACCACTTGCCACTTGTCACCGGTTACGCTTCTGTGATCGAAAGCGCAGGATGGATCGGAAACGTTCCTGCCAAGCGGACGATCCATGATCGTCCCTACAATCTCTACTAACCACTGAATGACCATCCCTCGTGCTATTATTCTACCACAGCCGTCCGCGCTTGTAAACGGCAAAAAAATAACCGAGGCTGAAAAGCCTCGGTCGTTCAGATCAGTCAGATTACTCTGCAGCAGGAGCGCCAACAGGGCAAGCGTCAGCACAAGCAGCGCATTCGATGCAAGCATCGGCGTCGATCTCATACTTGGTTTCACCCTCGGTAATTGCGCTCACGGGGCACTCACTGGCACAAGCGCCGCAGGAAATGCATTCGTCAGAAATCTTATAAGCCATGATGAACCTCCTTCAATATTGTGATTTCATTGTAGCACAAACATTTAAAAAATCAAGGTTTTAAGCGAAAAATTAGCGTTCGCTAACCAAAACATTTTTCCAAAACAGTTGAGATTCTATCTATTGTTTTAAGCTAATTCTGACACCAATCTCAAATATCGCTCTCATACATCCTCTTCAGGTCCTCGAGATCATAGGGCGTTTGCTGGTACAGATAATAATTCAGCCAGTTCGCGTACAGGAGCGAAGCGTGCGAGCGCCACGTCATCACGGGCTTGCGGTTGACGTTGTTTTCGGGAAAGTAATGATAGGGGATGCTGATGTCGATCCCCTTCTCCACGTCGCGGTAATACTCCTTGGCGAGGGTATCGTAATCGTACTCACAGTGACCGAGCAGGTAGAACTCCCTGCCGTTTTTGGAGCAGATAATCGCCACGCCTGCCTTCTTGGAGGTCGCGAGAATCTCCAGCTCCGGCACCGCCTCGATATCCTCGGTATTGACGCCGGTATAGCGCGAATGCGGAATCAGAAAGTAGTCGTCAAAGCCGCGCATCAGGGGATGCTTGGGATTAAGGATCATGTGGTTATAGATGCCGAAGAGCTTCTTGGGCAAGTTCTGCTTTTTGATCCCGTAACGGTAATAAAGCCCTGCCTGAGCGCCCCAGCAGATGAACATCGTAGAGTAGACGTGCTTTTTCGCCCATTCAAAGACCTCGCACAGCTCGTCCCAGTAGTCTACCTCCTCGAATTCGAGCTTTTCGACCGGAGCGCCGGTGACGATCATCCCGTCGAAGCGCTCCTCCCGAATCTCGTCGAGGGTTTTGTAGAATTTCATCAGGTGCTGTTCGCTGGTATTCTTGGAGCGATGGCTCACCATCTGCAGCAGCTCGACGTCCACCTGTAAGGGAGAGTTGCCGAGCAGGCGCATGAGCTGGGTTTCGGTGACGATCTTCGTCGGCATCAGGTTGAGGATCACGATCTTGAGCGGTCGGATATCCTGCGTCATCGCGCGATCCTCCTGCATGACGAAGATGTTCTCTCCCTCGAGTACCTTGATCGCCGGCAGGTCATTTGGAATTTTGATCGGCATCTTACCGCCTCCTTCTGTCAATGAGTCATTTGCGATCAGGAATGAGACGTGACGATGCGAAAACACCCTTGCAAACGGGAGCCCTTCGGGGTAGCGCCCCGAGGCTGTTTCTCACTCCTGATTAATATTGTTTTCCCCAGTACACCATGTGCTTCGCGGGCCTGCCGCAGCAGACGCAGACGTCGGAGAGGTGTTCTTCCTCAAAGGGGATACAGCGCGATTTGACGCCGCCGGTGACGTCCTTGAGCTTATCCTCACAGGCGCTGTCGCCGCACCACATCGCCTTGATGAAGCCGGGCTGATGCTTCGCGACGTGAACGAACTCATCGAAGTTGAGCGCGACGTGCGTCTTGGCCTGTGTATTCTCCAAAGCGCGCTGATACATATCGTCGTGGATGGTCACGAGCAGCTCGGAGATGGTCTCCTCGAGGCGATCGAGCGAGACAAAGAGCTTCTCTCTGGTATCGCGGCGCACCAGCACGCACTGGTTCTTTTCGATATCCTTGGGACCGATCTCCAGACGGACGGGCACGCCCTTCATCTCGTACTGGGCGAACTTCCAGCCCGGGCTCTGATCGGAATCATCGAGCTTGGTGCGGAAGGTGGTCTTGAGCGCGTCATACAGCTCCCGCGCCTTATCGAGAACGCCCGCCTTATGCTGGGCAATCGGGACGATCACGAGCTGGATGGGCGCAATCTTAGGCGGCAGCACCAGACCGTCGTCGTCGGAATGTACCATGATCAGGGCGCCGATCATACGGGTTGAGGTGCCCCAGGAGGTCTGATGGGGATAATGCAGCTGATTGTCCCTGCCCTGATAGGTGATGTCGAACGCCTTGGCGAAGCCGTCGCCGAAGTAATGGGAGGTACCGCCCTGCAGGGCGACGCCGTTGTGCATCATCGGCTCGATGGTATAGGTCTCCTTTGCGCCGGCAAAGCGCTCCTTCTCGGTCTTTCTGCCGTAGACGGCAGGGATCGCGAGCGTCTCTTTATAAAAGTCGATATAAACCTGCAGCATCCGCAGGGTTTCCTGACGCGCCTCTTCCTCGGTCTCGTGCATGGTGTGACCTTCCTGCCACAAAAACTCGGAGGTACGCAGGAAGGGACGGGTGGTTTTCTCCCATCTGACGACGGAGCACCACTGGTTATAGAGCTTGGGCAGGTCGCGGTAGGTGTTGATGATCTTGGCATAATGCTCACAGAAGAGCACCTCGGAGGTCGGGCGGACGCACAGCCGCTCGGTCAGCTTCTCGGAGCCGCCGACCGTCACCCACGCGCACTCGGGCGCGAAGCCCTCGACATGATCCTTCTCGCGCTGCAAGAGGCTTTCGGGGATGAACATCGGCATATAGACGTTCTCATGTCCCGTCTCCTTAAAGCGGCGGTCCATATCCGCCTGCATATTCTCCCAGATCGCGTAGCCGTAGGGACGGATGACCATACAGCCCTTGACGTTAGAGTAATCTACCAGCTCCGCCTTCTTGACGATGTCGGTATACCATTTTGCAAAATCCTCG
>CADBUN010000135.1 GCA_902797825.1 uncultured Ruminococcus sp.
ACGAGCAGCAAGGCGGCAACGAGCAGCAGGGCGGCAACGAGCAGCAAGGCGGCAACGAGCAGCAGGGCGGCAACGAGCAGCAGGGCGGCAACGAGCAGCAAGGCGGCAACGAGCAGCAAGGCGGCGACCAGCAGGGCGGCAACGAGCAGCAGGGCGGCAACGAGCAGCAGGGCTACAGTAATGAGAACGATAACAGCGGCAATTATTCCTCCAACAACTATGTGGACGAAGATCCCGAGCCGATGTTCTACGGCGATGCCTCCCAGTATAATTACAACATTTCCGATGCCTCCGAGGCGGCGGCTGGCTCCGTTTCTTCCCGTACCACCCTCTATAATTCCTCCGGTATGAGCGATGCGGAAGCCGCGCCGAACCAATGGAGCGATATCGTTCTGGATGAAAAGACCGTCAAGACGGGCGTATCGGACTTCTCGGCGATCAAGTCGAATACCGAAGCCAAGGATAACGGCGACTGGATCCTGTATCTCGGCTATGTCCTGATCGGACTTTCCGTGCTGGGTATCCTCTACTTCATCATCTCGACGATCGTCCACCGCAAGGCGATGCAGAAGGCGGAGCGCATGGATCGCAGACGCGCTGCCGCGCCGGCACGTTCCGAAGCAGCCCGCATGGAAGCGAGAGAACGCCGCGACGCGCGCGAGCCCGGCCGCAGAACCTCCCGTTTTGCAGATGAAGCGCCGAGCTATTCGCGCCGCGCCTCCGCGAAGGCGGATACCGGCGAGGTCTATGTCCCCCGTCGCGCGGCAAAACGCTCCCGATAATATGACACACAAAATCCCTTCCGAGCCCGGAAGGGATTTTTATTGCAACTTATTAGGAGAAAATTGTATGTGATCCTCCTCCCGTTCTCATACTAAGTATCAGTAAACGGGAGGATCTGTTTATTTGAACGCGATCAGCGTATACTGAGAGCCGCTCGCGTTCAGGCTGATTCTTACGCCGTTTTCAGCCGACGCCTGCTCGGTGACGGTGACGACGTTATTTCCGATCGTCAGCCCGGCGCTTCCGCCGTGGCTGTAGGCGGCACAGGCGGCATATACCGTATTCACGCTGCCGCTGTACTGGACAAAGGGCGTGCCGCGCTTAAAGACGATCGCCAGCTTCGGCGTAAAATCAAGGCTGATGGATCGCGTGCTCTCGCCGGAGCCGGCATAAACGGTAGAGACCACCGCCTCGTTCAGCTTTGCCTTCTCGGCGGCGGTGACGTGGATGCCGCTGTCGGCAAGATGACCGCCGAGCCGGGTGTCAATGATCGTGTTATCCGATACAAAATCCGCGCGCTTCGGACGATCCGAATCCGCCCACGCGTTCAGGTGCAGATTCGGCGTATAGTTACTGCTTGACATATCTTATCCTTCCTTCTGTCTATTGATGGACGCGGCTGTCGATTTCGTTCCATGTCTGATTCTCGGCGTCAATCGCGCCGAAGGTGCGGTTCAGCGCGTCCAGGTCTGCCCACGACATCGAGTTAAAGGTCAGCTGGAACTCGATATGCGCCGGGATGATCTTCTCCACCTCGCGCCTGATCCACGCCTGCTGTGCCGCGTCATAATCGGTATCGGCGTCGATATTCAGCTTGCCGAGCGCGGGGAATTCGCGGAGACTGTAGGATAAGCCGAAGCTCTCCATCGCCTTTGCGATCCCTGCCGGCGTAAAGTCTCCGTCGCCCAGGTTCAGGCGCAGGAGCAGCTTTTCCCGTCGTGACTGAGCGCTTTCGTCCGATCTCACCGGTCCGAAAAGCTGTTCATACGCGGCGAGCCCTTCCGCCTGAGCCGTTACGATAAACCGCTCGCGAAACAGCACGTTCAAACGCGCATACAGCTGCTCCAGCGCGGCGGCGTAGGCGTTCAGCTCCCATCCGAGCGCCTGCGCCCCGGGGGCATAGATACCGACCTGCGACAGCCGCTGCTTCATTCTCTCTGCTATCGTCATCAGTCAGCCCTCACCAGTATCGTCGTCGCTCTGGCGAAGCGATCCGGCGGAATGATCCTGTCGGAGCCGTAGCTTTCGACAAACCGATAATCAGCTACGCCCTCGACGTGATAGATGACCTCGCCCACGCTGCTCAGCCTGAGATCATGACCGATCCCCAGCGCGTTGATATAATCCCTCACTTCATGCTCTACCACAGTGGCTACCGCGCCGAAATCGTAGCCCTCCTTAACCGCGAGGATGATATACAGGGAGATCGAGAGTCCCGTCGCGGCGACGGCTCTGACGTCCACGTTCAGCTCGCGCTTCTCGTCCAGCAGCGCCTGGATCGCGCCGATCGTCTCCTCCGGAACCCCGCTGCCCTTGCCGCTTGCATAGACGTCCACCGTGCCTTCGCCCCTGGCGCGTCCGACCGCGGCGGCGTCGTATACGCCGTCCACCGACATGGCGATCGCGCGATAATAGGCGGCGTTGGCGCCGTTGAGGACGTTTTGATAGCTGTCGATGACTCTGGTGCGCAGTTGGTCGTCGCTTTCGTCATCCGTACCGCCCTTGAACGAAGAGGGATTCACCACCCCGGCGACGCCCAGCACCGGCGTGACGATCACGGTCACCTTTCTGAGCGCCGCGTTATAGGCGCTGCCCGGCTGAACCGCCGTAACCCTGACCGAGGCGGTTTGGACGCCCGATCCCAAGATGACGTCCTCATCGGTCGCGTACCGCAGCAGGTCGTCGGCGGTACAAACCTCCGTCCCGGCAGGGATCAGGATCGCGTCATGCACCTCTTCCGCGGCGGTAAACGTCACGACGCCGGTCGCATAGGTTCCCTTCCTGCGGCTCATGCCGCGCAGCTGCGCGTGCGCCTCCAGGTATTCGCCGGTCGCCGTCGAGGGGAACATCTGCCGCATGATGAATTCCGCGTACACGTGCTCCCGATACACCTCGCCGGCGAGCACGCGCATCCTCAGCATGATATCCGATTCGTTTTCGGGACGAAAGCCGCTTTCGTCCTCATATGTAACCAGCATTCTTTCCAAGATCTCATTGTATGATTCCAGACAAATCCACCTCCGTTGTCGTTTCCTGATTTCGATAGCTTACCTTCAGCACCGCGATCAGGCTCTCCCTGTTGCAGGAGATCACCTCCACCGCGGTATCATGGATATCGGCACAGCTCTCCCTGAGCAGCAGCTCCAGCTTCTCACACAGCATCCCGTCGTCGGGGTGAAGCTCGCTGTAATCGGTACCCAGCTCCCTGTCATAGACAAAATCGCCCTTCACCGTCAGCGCCGAGATACGCACGCGCTGTACCGCTTCCTCGATCCCGGTGATATAGGCGTAGCTGCCGGAGGACACCATGGCGATATCGCCGTCCGCGATCCTGACATCCATCATGACGCCTCCCTGCCGTTAATCAGCACCTTGCCGTTATTTTTCAGCACGATGCTGGCGCCGCCGGCGGAGTAGAGCATCAGCTCCCCCGGCTCAAGCTGCGCCTGAGCGGGCGCGATCACGCCCAGACAGACCGCGCCTCCTGCCCCTTCGACCACCATGGTAGGCGAGCCTGCCGTCGGGACATAGGCGATCCCGGCAGGGGCGATCAGCGGTACCGCCCCGTAATCACGCGTCGCGCTGACGGCGACGTTGCCGTGATTTGCCGCGCGTATCTCTCCCGAAAAAGCCGTATTGGCGCCGAAGGAGCGTCCCGTCATATATTCGTTAATCCACATCAGCCTGTCCTCCTCTTCAAAACTACATCACTGTATGCGCCGTCCTTTGTCATCCGATAATGGACGGCGCTGATATACAGGTCGTCCCGTGTACCGAGCAGCGGATCGTCCAGCGTCGCGCTGTCGCCCTCTCTGCCCAACAGGCACGAAGGGCACCGCAGCCGCACGGCATACGCCTTCTTTTTTCCGTTGGCGATCATCGCGTCCGCACAGCGCATCGGGCTTTCCGTCAGCACGGCGTTGAGGTATCTTTCGCGACGGATGCCGCGCCCCTGCGCTTCCGCGTTGCGGATGGGCAGGGTGTAGGAGCCTGCGTTCGAGGTCTTGACATACACCGCCGAGATCTCCTCACAGCGCTTTTTGACCTCATGTAAGGCGGTATACGGCACGCCGCCCGCGCCGAAGGCGGTCACGCTGTCGCGGCGGATCCCCTTCGGGTGCAAGACGCCGACCGAGCTGATCCGCGGCACCGACGAGTAACAGGCGTTGCAAAACTGCTTGAGCACGCGCCAGCAGGAAGCGCCCTTGGGCACGCTCTGTTCCCCGAAGAATACCGCGTCGCCGCTGTTGTCCGGGATCACGCCGAAGGGCTTCGCGTACCGCTCGTAGATCAGGCTCAGCGACGGGTGATCGTAGGAGCAGGGCTGCGCCTCGTTATCGAGCAGCCGCGCCGCGATGCTCCGCGCGGAGATTTTGAGATAATCCCCGTCCGCGCCGCGCGCGTGCTCCTCCTCGTCCACCACGCCGTCAAAGACCGGCTTTTCATCGTCATAGAGGGTGATTTTCGCGGACTCCGCGGTCGGCGTATACGGAAACACCGCGTACAGCGAATCCGCCGGAACGCCCTCGTCGATATTGACATTCAGCTTCAGCAGCCGCGGCAGGAGGATCGTCTGTCCCTCGACGTCCTGCAGCACGCATCTCAGCATACTCTCACCCTCTCTCCCCTATTGAGGTCATCTATATACGGGATCTGCGGATTCAGCGCCGTCAGCCGTTCGACCGGTACCGAATAGGCATAGGAGATATCCCACAGGCTCTCGCCCTGTACCGCGGTCACATAATACGCGCACCCGGGCAGGGAGCGGCGCGGACTCTGCGCTTCGATAAAGACGAAGCGATAATACAGCACGTCGTCCGTCGGCTTTGCGGTCACCGCAAGCTCCCTGAGATACGCGTAAAGCGGCTGTAAATGCGGCAGGATCAGCTTGGCGCGCTTCTGACTTTGCTGGCGCTGCTCCAGCGCCTGATACTGAGCGATACAGTCCCTGCCGCTGAGCTCTCCCTCGCCGGAGATTCGCCGCAGCTCCGCGCCCAGGCTCGTGCTGTCGGCGTGGAACCAGGGCGAGGCATATTCCTTGATCCTGCTTTTGCCGCTGATGCTCAGCTGCGCGGGATTATGGCGCAGGCTCATGCCGTCAAACCGCATCGGTGCGTATTTCATATGAGCCTGACCTCCTCTTCCTCGGTGAACGCCTGGTTATAACGGCGCGCGTCACGCTCGAATTCCTGTGAGAGCGCTTCGCCGTCCCTGTCTGTCTCCCGATAAACCTGTTCTTCACTCATGCTCATTCCTCCGCTTTTCCATCCTATCCGCTTCGATGAAGATTCTCTCCACCGCGCCTTCGTTGCCCTTCACTTCGGTTTTCTGTTCGGTCACGCGACAGTTTTCATACCGATAACAGCTATCGCCGTCCTCGACACAAAGCGTAAAGCGCTCCCGCGGCAGTTGCCCGTCAAACAGCGCCATCACGCTCAGCTCGAGCTCATACCGCGCGCCCTGCGGAACGGTTTCACACGGCTTTGCGCTCAGGAATTCATATACCTGATGACAGGGCGCCTTTTCCCCGGCGCTGAAGGCGGTCACGCCGAATAAGGGCGTCTCTCCGACAGACAGCCTGACGTCGGTGCCCCTGACGATCCTCAGCTCGTTCATGCCTCCGCCTCCTCTGCCGTCATCCGCAGCCGGGCGATCACGTCGCGGTACTCGGTACGCGACGCGGTATCAAAGCCGATCCCCGAAAACGCCAGCCCGGCGATCATCCGCTCGCTGTCCTGTGCCTCCATCGCGTCCGCCAGCATCGCGCTCGCGCGCAGCAGCGACGATCCGGCGCTGCCCTCCGGCGCATACACGCGCAGGCGCAGCTGAGTTTCATACAGCCTGCCTGACCATCCCTCGCCGATACGGTTCCCGATGAAATACCTGCTGACCTTCTGACTGACGTTCGTCACAGCTACCGTATATTTTGTGACGGGGTTAGGGGTTTTATGTGCCGGATACGCCGGGATGAAGGCGAACGCCGCCATCGCCCCGTATCGGCTTACGCGCGCGATCCATTCGTCAATCCTGTTCTCTGTCGATGACGTCATAGTAATCCTCCTTGCTGCGGGCGACGGGCATCAGGATCGCCCACACATAGATATTCTCATCGTGCGCGGCGAAAATCTCAGCCGTCACCACCGTATAGGCGGTATCGCCGCATTTGACGCGCATCCCGTCCTCCAGCGGCACATCCCCCGGCCCGATATACAGCAGATAACGGTTATCAAAGTAGCCTGCCGGGATATACCTGTCGTTGATATACAGCCTGTGACGCCGCCTGAGCGGCTGGACAAAGGCGTTGATAACCTCTGTCCTGCCGCCGCGGACAAGGCGAACGGTGTTGCCGAATTTCGCAAGCGCGCGGTTGAAATATCCGTTCAGTTTCATACGCTCACGCTCCTGAAGGCAAAGCCGCCGCTGATATCAATCAAGTCGGATATGCTCTCGCGCTCCGCCTCCCAAAGCTTTTTCGCGGCGTCTCCGATCGCTTCCACGCTCATCTGCACGTCGCCGACCTTAAAGGAGCTCAGGTCATCCAGCCGACCGAGCATACTGACGCGGTAAAAGGCATAGACCGCACAGGCGTGCTCCGCCCGTTTGAGCCCGCGCTCATCCGGATCCCTCAGCTGTTCCTCAAAGAGTGCCTTACAGTCGGCGATGATCGGCAGAAAGCGCGATACCTCCTTCATCTCAAAGCCCGACACCAGCGTAAAGCGTTCGATAATCTCTTTTAAGCGCAAGTGTCATGCCCTCCTTAGTAGGTCAGCTTCTTCGCCGCGCCGTTGTAGATTTTCGCGAAGCCTGCGATACAGCTGATCGAAGCCTTCTCGAGCTGACGGTCGATGAGCTTGTCATAATCAACCGCCGCGTCGCCGGCAACGACCATCTCGAGCGCGCAGTTCTTGTCGAGACCGATGATGCTGTTGCCGCCGAGCGCGGTGGTGCGGATCAGGTTGGCGCCCAGGGGAGTGATCATCTTGCCGGTACCCTGGAAGTTCAGCCCGGCGAGCGCGTCCTTCATCTCGTTCATGGTCAGCAGGGCGGTCATCGCCGTACCGGACGCCAGCACGGTATTCATCTCAAAGGGAGACAGCGCGCCCCACAGGCTGATGAGATCGGCATAGCTCAGGCTGCCGGCAGACGCCGGGCTGACGCTGCCGCAGGCGTTCTGGTTGCCGTCGCCGTTGAGGATGACGTCCACCGCGTCCGCCATCTGCGAGCGCGCGATATAGGCGCCGATCTGCTTCAAGGTCACGGTGAAGAGGTCGATCCGCTGGAAGCGCAGCGCCTCGTAGCTGGCGACCAGCATACGACCGCGCTTGTGCAGGTGCACGAGGTTATCGTTGGTCTTGATCTCGGTGACGGGGATGAAAGCGCCCTCCGCGACGCGCTTGAGGCTCTTGTCGTCGTCGGTCAGGCTCGAGGTGCAGGAGCGATAATCCATGCCGTCGATCTTGGTGACGGTCGCGACCACGTCGCCGAGGACGTCCGCCTCCTCCCTGCCGGCGTTGACCGCGCGGCTGACATATTCGGGGAAGAGCGCCGCCGAGTTGGAGGTCGCAAAGAACTTCTCGATCGTATCGGAGCCCTTGCCGCTCACCTTGATATCAAAGCGCTTGAGCTGACGCGAAAACGCGTCCAGTCCCTCCAGCGCCGTACCCTGATAGTTCTCGCTGGGATCGAGCTCCTCGAGGATCTCGGTCAGCGATCTGCCGGTTTGGTACATACCCTTTTCCAGATTGATTTTTTCAAAAGCAGCCATCTTGTTTCCTCCTTTTTACAGAATAAAGCCGACGGTGGTATCGTCGCTGAAGATCACCAGTCGGTCAACGCCGGTCTCGGCAGCCTTCACGCCCGAAGCCGTGGCGGCGAGCTTGTTGTAGCCGACGCTGACGGTGCCGGACTTAGCCGCCTCGATATAGCCGCTCAGCTGGACGGCGGCGTAGCCGTCTCTCACGCCGACACACTTGCCGATGAAGGCGTCGTTGGCGCTCACCTTCGTGACCTTACCCGATGCGGACATCTTGACGAGGTCGCCTGCCGCGACCGTGCTTGTACATTCAAAGGTCAGGACATTCTCCCTGAACCCGGTAAAACCAATATTCATCTTTACCTCCGTTAAATTCTGAATTCTGTGTTGCCGGTCATCTCATCGTCGGTCGCGCCGAGCTGAGAGACCTTCTTCTGTTCCCTGCGGCACAGCGCCTTAAGCAGCGCCTGTGCCTCGCTCAGGCTGAGCTTGGTGAGAATACCATTCTCCACCGCGAAATCCAGCGCCACGCCCTTTTCTCTCAGGGCGGTTTTCAGGCGCTGCGTCAGCTCCTCGCGATACGCCTTCGCATAGTCGTGATCGTTCTCGAGCCTCTCGATATACGCCTTGAGCTGACCTGCCTCACCCTTGGTGAGGGTGACCTCGTTTTCTCCCGTGAGGGATTTCCAAATCTCGTTCATATCCTTCTCCTTATAGCCCTTCATCACGCCTGCCGCGCGCTGGGCCGGCACCGCGACAAAGCTGAATTCATATGCGTCCTGCGGCTGTACGAGCTCGCCGTAGCACAGCTCGCCGTCATACTCTTTACCCTTTTGATGGGCGCACAGCGGCGAGTGAAGCTCGTTGCGGCAGATCGAGCATACGGTATGCTCCACGCTGCAGCCGACCGAGACCTCCTTGACAATCCCCGACTCGATCGCCTCGATCAGCTCGGCGTTGCCGTCCGTGCGGCGTATATAGGCGCGCGCCGTCAGCCGAAAGAGCTGATCCCCCAGCGCCGTCACCGCGCCGTCCACGCTCTCGACCTTGCACGAGATGATCCTCGCCTTCTGATTCTTGGCGGTCGGGTTATGATCTATGATCCCGGTCTTGCCGACAAAGAGCGCCTCGAGCGCAAAGAGCGATTCCACCGTAAACCGTTCATAATCGCGGTCGATATCGTTATCGCACAGCGCGACGGTGAAGAGATACACCTCGTCGGCGCTGAGCTCACGGCGCGCATAACGGTTGACCAGCTCCATTTCGCGGTTCAGATCATTCTGCTCCGCGCTTTTGATTACCTGTCCGTTTTTCATCCGTTCACCTCCAAGCCCTGTTCCAGCTGCGCCGCGCGCGCGTTATCCAGGCGTGCCGACGCCAGCTCTGTTTCATCCTGCAGGCTGATATTGCTCCATACCACGCTGACCTGCGGATCCAGCTGCGCTGTCGTCAGATATGTCCGCGCGATCCGTTCGATCACGGGCGTCAGCAGCGAGCGGTAATATTCCAGCTCCGAGGTCAGGATATCCGCCTGCTGTGCCGACATTCGCTCCGTCGAGGACCACGACAGTCCCAAGAGGAAGGGCGGGATACTCAGCTTCGCCACGATCTGCTCGAGCACATGACGGATCGGAATATCACAGTCGATGATCTGGCTGTCGGCACCGATGGCGCGGATGCTCACGTCGCCCACCGAGACAAAGTCGCACACCCTGTTCTTCTCGCGCATCGCGCGGCTCCATTCCTCGGCGATCTCCTTCACGCGCTGACGGGCGTTCACCGCTCCGGCGCCCGCGGGAGGGTTGTAGGTGACGGCAAACCGCACGTTGCCCGCGCGCTCAAAGTTCTGCCCGACACAGCGGAAGATCTTCATCAAAAGATCGCTGACGAAGGGCAAGCCGCTCAGCACCGAGGTGCCGTTCAGCGTACCGGGCTGCGGATTGAGCAGGGTAACGCAGACCAGCTCCGGGTGCTCGAGCTCCTGTGTGCCGAGGGGATTGCGGCACAGGCGAATATCGACCGGGCTGTCGCCTGTCCGGAGCGTCACCGCGTCCGCCGGCGCGTTATACAGCGCCGCGACGGTGCCGTCCTCATAGGGTACGATCTCGCCCACCGCCTTGCCGCAGGTCAGGAGCTGGTCAAAGTAGGTACAGATAAAGGTGTAGATGCCCGTACCGGTACCCCCGACGGGCACCTGTGCCATAAAGCGATCCAGCGCCCCTTGCGTCGGCTCATCCGCGCATTTGACCGTAAAATCACCCAACAGCCGCACCAGCTTCATGATCGCCGCGTCGATGACGGGCACGTTCTCCCGAAGCTCCCGGTACAGGCGCAGCTGCGCCGGATGCTCACAGGATGTCAGCGGAGGGATGATGCCCCTGTCCGCCGTCGTACAGGTCTGTACCCCGGGCGAACGGGGGCGATTTCTCTTCGAAAATAATCGCAAATCTTACCTCCTGTTTACAACGAAACTCTCATCCCGATATGCGGAGTCATGCTTTACCGGCTTTTCAGCGATACGATAAAGCCTCCCGATCCATATCGGCATTATCCGTCAGAGTTCCGTATAAATGCTTCCTGCCGTTCGATAAAGGCGAAGCTCAGGCTTTCATCGCTCGCCTTTATGTAACCGACAAAGTATCGTATGTCATCCATCGCGTGATCGTCGCGCTTGATCACCGTATCCATCGGCTTATTCTCGTCCCAGCGATAGAGCGAGAATTCGCGGATCGCGTCCGTGCAGGTATTGCAGATGACGATCTCGCCGTCTCGCAGCGCCTGACTTGTCCGGCGGATGCCGTCGATCACGTTGTTTTCCGCCCTGACGACAGGATAGCGGCCATGCCGCTCGATCACCTCGATAAAGCTTGCCGCGGACGGATCGACGATGACGGCGGTCGGCTCCAGCGTTCCCAATAATTCTTCTAAAGAACGATAATGTTCCTCATCGGTCTTGCTTTTGCCCTCCCTGCGCGCGTCATAATAATACTCGCGCAGGCGGTACCAAACGCCGTCCTTCCTCCCCCACAGCCCCATCGACGTGGGATTCACCGTGCCGTAATCGCAGGAGACACAGGTTTCCTCAAAGGCGGTGTCGGGAGGGGGGATGAACATACGGCTGTCGCCCATAAAGGGATAGACAGCCCCCGAGACGCTCACCCATTCTCCCTCGACAAAACGCCGGTAAAACGCGCCCGTATACAGGCTCTCATACCGTTTGAGCATTTTCTCGCTGAGAGAGGGGTTGTCCCGCATCCGAAAATGGATGTACAGCGCGTTTTTACGCTCTCTGTTCTTGATCCATTCCCGGTAAAACCAGTGTGACGGATATTCGGGGTTACAGTTGAAGAAGAACCGCGAGCCGCTCACCGAGCACCGCGCCAGCGCCTGCTCCACAAACGAACGCGGCATCAGCGCCACCTCGTCAAAGAGCACGCCCGACAGCGTCACGCCCTGGATCAGCGCGGCGGAGCCTTCATCCTTCCCCGAAAAGAGGAAAAAGTCATTCTCATGATTCCGATACCGGATATGCAGCCGGTTATGGCTCACGCTTTCCCGAACATCGAAACCGAGTTCTTTCAGACAAGGCAGGAGAGGCATGATCACGTTGCGCCTGAGCGCCGTGATCGTCTTGCCGCAAAAACCCAGCAGCGCGCCGTGAAAGTGCAGGCTCGCCCAGGTGACGAAGGACAGCGAGAGCGCAAAGGTTTTTCCCGAGCGCACCGCGCCGTCACAGATCACGGCGTCACGGTGCTCGTCTCCCGAGCCCTTCGCCCACCAGAACATCGCCCGAAGCTGCTTTTCCGACAGAGGCTTATACCGCATCCGCTTCCCTCCCGGAAGCGCTCGACAGCGCCTCGGCAGACAGCCGGATCGCGTCCAGCAGTCCCGTTGAGCCGCCCTGCTCCGCATCGGTTGAGAACAGCGCCGCCAGCCTTTCGGCAGCCTTGATCCTGTCACAAAACCGAATCTCCACGCCCTTGTCGGTGCGCTTGATCTCCGATATGCTTCTCAGGTCGAGCGTCCCGAGATCATCCTCGCTGAGCTGATCCCGAAACACCAGCGTCAGCGCGTCGCCCACGCCGCCGTAGGCGAGCCTGTACAGACCGCAGGCGGCGGTGCTCTCGTATATCGAGCGGATATTCTCGCCGCGGCGGCGGATCTCGCTGACGATCTCCTCGCGCGCCGCCAGCTCCGACCAAGCCCTCTCGGGCTTTTTGTAGCCTGCCTCGCGCGCCGCCCGGATCGGATCGGCATACACCGTCATCAGACGGCAAAATTCTTTTTCTCTCGGTTTCATGGATTACCCTTTCCTTTCCGTACTCATACTGTTTATCGGAAAACAGTATAAAAGCCATGAATGCTCCGTTTCGTCAAACACGGCTTTCACCTATGCCGAGATAATGAAAAAAGTTGCATAAAACTATGCAACTTCGCAAAAAATAATAGAAATTTCTTCAATTTTCAATTAACCCCTGCGGCAATCTATCCTGAAAGGTTCTGATCTCTTGTTCTCTTCCTCCTATGAAAACAACCGCCTCAATCTCGCCCGGCTCCTGCGGTGCGACGACTGCTTCGATATCATCGAGCGCAACATCGTCATCTCCGGCAAGAAGGCGGTGATCTTCTACATCAACGGACTGATCAAGGACGACATCATGGAGAAGCTGATGGAATTCTTCTACAACCATACCCGTCCCGAATACCTGCGCTCCGCCGAGGAGTTCTGCCGCCACTGCGTCCCCTATGTCGAGATCAGCGTCGTTGACGAGCCCGATACCGTCGTCAAAAACGTCCTCAGCGGGATCCCCTGCCTGATCGCCGAGGGCTTTTCGGCGGCGATCGCCTTTGATATGCGCACCTATCCCCAGCGCTCTACCTCCGAGCCGGAGGACGACAAGGTGCTGCGCGGCAGCAAGGACGGCTTCGTCGAGACGGTGATCTTCAACTCCGCGCTGATCCGCCGCCGCATCCGCTCCTGCCATTTCATCACCAAGGCGATGACCGTCGGCAGAGAGAGCAAGAGCGACATCATCATCTGCTATATGGACAACAAGGTCGATCATACCCTCCTGCACAACATCACCGACCGCATCAAAAACCTCGATATCGCGAACCTGAGCATGAACCAACAGAGCCTGATCGAAGCCCTGTATCAGAAGAAGTGGCTCAACCCCTTCCCCAAGATCAAATATACCGAACGCCCCGACGTCGCGGCGGCGGTCTGTCTGAAGGGCAATATCGTCATCCTCGTCGATAACTCGCCATCGGCGCTCTTGATCCCCACCTCGATCTTCGATGTGCTCGAGGAAGCGGACGACTACTACTTTCCGCCCATCACCGGCACCTATATCCGCGTCACGCGCTATCTGATCACCATCGCCTCGGTGCTGCTCACGCCGCTGTGGCTGCTGTGTCTGCAAAACCCGGAGCATGTCCCGGCGGTTTTCCGGTTCGTCCTGAACGTCGAGCCCACCAGCCTGCCGATTTTCTGGCAACTGATCATCATGGAGCTGTGCATCGACGGGCTGCGGCTTGCCGCCCTGCATACGCCGAGCTCGCTGACCTCGGCGATCGGCATCATCGGCGCGATCGCGTTCAGCCAGTTTGCGGTGGACGCCGGCTGGTTCACCACCGCCTCTACCCTGTATGTCGCCTTCGTGACCATCGCGAACTACAGCCAGCCCAACTACGAGCTCGGCTTTTCGCTGAAATACGCGCGCTTCATCCTGCTGACCGCCACGTATCTGGGCAACCTGATCGGCTTCCTCCTCGGCCTTACGGTGCTGTTCCTCCTGCTCGCCACCAACAAGACCATCAGCGGCAAAAGCTATCTCTATCCCCTGATCCCCTTCAAGCCGCAGGAGCTGAAAAAGAAGCTCACCCGCACCCGCATGAAGCAACATTAATCGGTTTCAGATCGTATCCGCCAGCGCCATTGAGTATTAATATGTTCACCGGTCTACGACATCAACAGCCCCACCGTCACGACCGAGATCACGATCGCCGTAAAATCCGCCAGCAGCGCCGAAAAGAGCGTATGGCGGATTTTTTTGATCCCTGCCGCGCCGTAGTACATCGACACGGCATAGAAGGTCGTTTCCGTCGAGCCGGCGACCACGCTCGCGCACCTGCCGACGAAGCTGTCCGCGCCGTTTTGCTCAAAGAGATTGGTCATCAGCGCGGTCGCGCCCGAGCCGGATACCGGTCGGAGCAGTCCCATCGGCACCAGCTCGGCAGGGAAGCCGATCGCCTCGGCGAAGGGGCGGATCAGCTCGGCGAGCCGGTCGAGCACCCCCGAAGCCCGCAGCGTCCCTACCGCCACCAACAGGGCGATCATGGTCGGCGCGATGAATTTCAGCGTTTCGATCCCTTCCTTCGCTCCCTCAACGAAGCTGTCAAACAGATTGACGCCCCTGCAAATTCCGTATACGCACAGCGCGGTGACCAGCACCGGGATGACGGCTTCCATGCTTCACCCTCCTTATAATGCCCGATGATAGCAGCCCTGCCGCCAGCGCCGCCACCGAGGTGATCCATACGCACAATAGGATATCGAACGGCTGCTGTGAGCCGTAGCTTTTCCGCAGCGCCGCTACGGTCGTGGGGATCAGCTGGATCGACGCGGTATTCATCAGCACGAAGGTCACCATGCTGTCGGTCGCGGTGTCCCCCGGGCTGCGGCGCTTGAGCTCACGCATCGCGCGAATCCCCAGGGGCGTCGCGGCGTTGCCGAGCCCGAGCAGGTTCGCGCTGATATTCATCGAGATATAGCGAAACGCCTCCGAATCCGGCGCGACGTCCGGATACAGCCGCCGCAGAATCGGCGCGAACAGCCGCGAGAGCTTTTCGATCAAGCCGCAGTCCTTGGCGATCCGCATGAATCCCGACCACATGATCAGCATCCCGCTGATCGAGAGCAAGAGCTCGATCGCCTCGCCCGACGCGTTCAGCATCCCTTCGCTCAGCGCCGCCAAGCTGCCGTCGATCAGCGCATACAAAAAGGACGCGGCGATCATCACCCCGAATACATATGACACCCCATCATCCTCCTTTTTTTCCAAAAACCGAACACAAATTTGTACGAATTCGACAAAGTTCAATTATTTGCGTATATAACTTGACAAATTTACCTGTTTTTGGTAAACTTTTGACATCAAACTAATCACAGAGAACGCGGTCGTATCCCGTCATCGCCGCGAGATCACTTCGTCAACCGGAAAGGAATATCATGAAACCGGCAGGATTCTTATGTAAAATCGACAAGCTGGGGCGGATCGTGATCCCGAAGCCCCTGCGCTCAAAATATGACTTGCACACCGACGACGCCATCGAGCTTTTCACCGAGCCCGACGCGATCGTCATCAAAAAGTACGCGATGAGCTGTATCTTTTGCGGCAACAGCGAAAACCTGAAAATGATTCAAAACAAGCCCGTCTGTGAGGACTGTTTGAAACAGCTCAAAGAGCTTTCCTAATACTATACGGTCATTCGGTACAAAATATACCAATCGGAGGTCATCATGAAACGACAAGACTACATCTCATGGGACGAATACTTCATGGGCGTCGCGATCTTAGCGGCAAAGCGCTCTAAGGATCCCAACACCCAGGTCGGCGCCTGCATCGTCAATAAAAGCAAGCGCATCCTCAGCACCGGCTACAACGGCTTTCCCTACGGTTGCTCGGACGACACCTTCTCCTGGGCGCGCGAGGGCGACGATACCAAATACAAATACGTCGTCCACGCCGAGCTGAACGCGATTCTCAACGCGCACGGCAAGTCGCTCGAGGGCGCGCGGCTCTATGTCGATCTCTTCCCCTGCAACGAATGCGCCAAGGCGATCATCCAGAGCGGCATCTCCGAGATCGCTTATCTGTATGACAAGTACGCCGATACCCCCGAGACCATCGCCTCCAAGAAGATGCTCGACGCGGCTGGCGTCCGCTATACCCAGCTCAGCCTCCAGCGCGACACCATCACCCTCGATTTCAATAAGAATAAATAATACTAAAAAGCCGCCCTCGATCTTAGGATCAAGGACGGCCTTGTTTTTTGCAAGCGCAGGAATTCTCCTGCCATCTATCTCTACTTTGTTCGGTGTTGAAACTGATACGCTTCGATGATCTCGGCGTATTTCTCCTGTACGAGCGGCACGATCTCCTTCCACGTCTTGGCGACGTTCTGCCGGGCGGCGTCGCTGACCTGTTCCAACAGTCCCTCTGTGCCGAAGATACGCAGGATCTCGCGGAACATCGCGACCTTATTTTCCTCTGCGGTAAAGCCGGTGACGTTATGCTCGATCGCCTCGGCGGCGTTGGAGCCTGCCGTCAAGAGCGAGGGCACGCCCATCGAAGCCGCCTCGCGCACCACCAGCGGCGAGTTGTCATACATCGACGGGAAGAAGAAGAGGTCGGCGCTCAGGTACAAGCCCTGCAAGACCTCGCGATCGGCGATCTTGCCGACAAAATTCACCCTGCCGTCGCGGAAGTTCTGCGCGTCGGCATACTTGCGGATGGCGGCGCCGTCATAGCCGTTGCCGACGATGAACAGGCGATAATCGTCACAGTGATTTTCGAGCAGCTTGAAGGTATCGAGCACCAGCTTCAGGTTCTTGTGCCAGATCTGCTGTCCGACAAAGAGGAGGATGTGCTTATCCGCCGGGATCTTGAACGCGGCGGCTGCCTTGGCGCGCAGCTCATCCGGATTCGACGGCATCTCATAGGTCGTGCCGTTATCCATCACCACGATATCGCCGCGATAACCATAGCTGCGCAGGGTATCGGCTGTGCCTGCCGAGCACGACCACACGCTGTCTACGCTCTTATAAAACCGCACGATCTTAGCCGTGATGAGCTTGGCGAGCGTTTTGGAGCCGGTAAGATTGATGACGTCGTCATAGTATTTGGAGTGGAAGGACGCCACCGAGGGAATCCCGAGCTTCTTCGCGTAGGAAGCGGCAAAGCTGCCCTCCATAAACGGGCTGTGCGCGTGCAGGATATCGAGCTTTCGGTTTTGCAAAAAGGTTTTGATCTTATTATCGAACTTCGGCGCAGGAAGCGCATATTCCACGAACGGCACCCGCAGCGAGCTGGTGCGGTAAATCTCATAGCCCTTATCGCTGTCGTCATAGTTTTGCGGCGGACGGGGCGTCACGACGCAGCAGTAGCCGGTTTGATTCATCAGCCCGGCATAGTTGTGTACCGTCTGCACCACGCCGTCCACATAGGGATAGTAGATATCGTTAAACTGTGCGGAACGTATTTTCTTCGGATCAATCATGGTACTCACTCGACGGCTTTCATCAGGGATTCGCATGAAACCGTCGCCTTTCTTTACTATTGATATTCATCGGCATACAGAAAGCGGAGCTTATCACTCCGCCTTGCCATTCGCTTTAAGTTGGCGGCGCTTCTCCTTCAGCTTCGCCAGCGCGTTGAAGCCATAGATCAGCACGCCGATCACGATGAAGGAATAATAGCACAAAAAGCGCCAGATCAACATCGCCCAGAAGGTACCGGCGGTACCGAGAGAGCTGAACACGATATAGAAGGAACCCTCCGCCGCGCCGGAGTTGCCGGGCGTGGGAACCAGCGTGACCGCCGCCTGAATAAAGACGCACATAAACAGCGAGTCCAAAAAATTCAGGTTGCCGCCGAAGGTGCGTACCGCAAAGAACGGCATACTGCACATCGCAAACTGAAATGCCGTAGACAGGATCAGCAGCTTCACCAAGAGCCACTTATCCTTCGCGATGCGCATGATGTTCACGCTGTAGTTATTCAGCGAGCGCACCGCCTTCATGATGGTATGATTCGGCTTCTTGACGATATGCAGGAAGGCGCCGATCCTGACGAAGAAGGCGACGATTCGCATGGCGATCTTCGGCGCAACGCCGGAGATGATGATCATCACGGGCACGAAAACATACGTCAACGCGCCGATATAGGCGGTGACCTTGATACCGGTCTGACCGGTAGCGTCGATCGCGCCGTTGCCGAAGATGAACGCGAAGATACACAGGATGACAAAGCCGAACTGCATCGTGAAGAAGCCGCTCAGCGGCATTGCGGAGGCGGCGCCGTCGCTGTAATGATTCGAGTAAAGATAGTAGATCTGGAACGGCTGACCGCCGGCGCCCGAGGGCGTAATGCAGTCATAATACTTTCCCAGCGCCGCCGTCGAGAAGGCATGGCGGAAGCTGACCTTCTCGCCCAGATGGCGCATCATCATCATATATTTGAGCGTTTCGCACCCGAGGACAGCGACCAGACACAGGATGCCGCCCAGCAGGAACAACACGCTGGAAAAGGTGAATTTGACGGGAGCCGGGGCTTTTTTTGAGAATTCGCTGGAAGCGGTTACATAAATGACCGCGGCGTTTAACAGGATAAAGAGGATCAAACCGACGCGCTTGAGAATCTTGTTACCGCCCTTCGGCTTTTCGGGAGCGGCGGCAGCTTCCTCGGCGCTCTCCATCAGGAATTCCCGATACAGCTGTTCATTCTCTGCCTTTTTCTCGGCCTTGCGCTCGGCGCGCTGCTTGGATTTTTCCGACGGCTGCTTCTGCGCCTTTTGCTTCGCCTTCTTCGCCAACTGTATCACTCCCTTCACAAACACGACTATTATACTATAATTAAACCGCTTTTGCAAGCTATAAATGTCGAGACGGGAGGAGAGCCGAGCGAGAGTGAGAAGCGAGGATGAAGGAGAGAGGCTTAATCGTGAGTGATCTATAGCTTTTTATTGCTACTTAGTATAAGCCCCCGCAAGCAGGACGATGATCATAACAAAAAGCCCCGCCATAAAAGCGGGGCTTTCGTGATTGCGATATATATCCTTATTCAAAGGAGATTAAGCGCGCTCCTTCTTGCGAGCGAAGAAGATCACGCCTGCCGCGGCGACCATAACGCCGAGCATGATGAAGAGAACAGTCTCTTCCTGACCGGTCTGGGTGTTGGAAGCAGAGCCGCTCTTGGTAGAAGAGCTGCCGGAGCTGCCGGAAGAACCACCGGTCGAACCGCCGGTAGAACCACCTGTAGAGCCACCGGAGGAAGAAGAGCTGCTGGAGCTGCCGGAGCCGCTGCTCTCGCCGTCAGGCAGAGAGGACTTGGACTTATCCCACTTGCTGGACCAGTCAGTCTTATCGCCGCTGCCGTCGTTTGCGCCGGTATCCTTCGCTTCTGCGATCGCCTTCTCGACGTCGCCCTTGTTCAGACCGAGCGCCTTTGCGGTCTCGTCGATGGTGGTCTGAGCGTCCTTACCGTTATAGTTCAGCGCATTCGTCAGGCTCTGAGAACCCTTGGAAGCGAGGAAGTTAACCAGCATCTGATAAGCAGAAGTGGAAGACGGAATCGACTCACCAACGATATTACCCAGCGAGGTGATCTGCTTGATCGGACCGAAGCTGGAAGATTTCCACTTCGCGAGCATGCTCTTCTTGTTAGAGTCAACCGCGTTCTCAATCTTATCATCGGGATTGGGAACATAACCGGTATCGCCGTAGCAAGTGCTGTCGAACAACAGGTCGGCAGTCTGAGCGGTGGTATCCAGATTTTCAAAGATAATACCATACTGGTGACCGTCCTGAACGCCTGCCTCTTTTGCCTTAAACGCCCAGATATCGCCTTCGTTGCTGGTATATTCCTTATTCTTGGCGCCCCACTCTGTCACGTTGCCTTCGCCCTTAAGTCCGTAGATGTAGAACGAAATCGCCTTCGCGCCGGACCAGCCTGCGGAAGCCGCGTCGAAATAAATCACGCCATCGCCAGCGCCTTGACCTTTTAAGTCAGCCTCTGCGCCCTGAGAAGCAACCTCGGAGTCAGCGCCCTGAGAAGCAACGTTCTCAGCGGGAGCCGCGTCGTCAGCGATCTCAACCTGAGCCGCGGAAGCACCGATTGCGATCACGCTCATCAGCATCATGACAACAAGTGCCAGGCTCAAAAACTTTTTGAACATAAGAATCTCCTCCGTAATCAAATTACTAAGTTTGGAGAAAGAGGCGATCCTGTCAGAATCCACTCTTCCTTAGTAACATATATTATAGCGCAAATCAAAAGATTTTTCAATATCATTTCGATAATTCGCTCTACAAAAGTGTACAAAAATCAAAATTTTATTTTCTACAGTTTCAACAAATATTTACCCTTCTTTTGGAAGTCTACCCTTATTATTCCCCAGCGAAATAATAAACATCCCCGGTGCAAGCACGATTGAGATGAGCACACGCTCTGCCGGCGGACGA
>CADBUN010000136.1 GCA_902797825.1 uncultured Ruminococcus sp.
GCATAAAGCCGTGCCGTAGTTAAATACATTAGATTTTACAAGAGTCGCCCGTTAGGGTGTAACTTCCTTACGAAGTACACCCTAAGCAGTGCTTTTTATCGTTGAATGTTGCGTGATTATTTCGCGTAGCCGATCGCGCGGGATTCGCGAATAATGTTGACCTTGATCTGGCCGGGATACTCGAGCTCTTCCTCGATCTTCTTACAGATATCGCGCGCCAGCGCCGGCATCGCGTCATCCTTGACCTGTTCGGGCTTGACCATGATACGAATCTCACGACCTGCCTGAATCGCAAAGGAATTCTCGACACCCTTGAAGGAAGACGCAACCTCTTCCAGCTTCTGTAAACGCTTGATATAGTTCTCGAGATTCTCGCGGCGCGCGCCGGGACGGGCTGCGGAAATCGCGTCAGCCGCCTGTACGATACAGGCAACAACCGTCTTGGCTTCGACATCGCCGTGATGCGCGTGGATCGCGTGAACGACCGCGTCGCTTTCCTTATACTTACGGGCGACATCGACGCCGATCTCGACGTGGCTGCCTTCGATCTCATGGTCGAGCGCCTTGCCGATATCATGCAGCAGACCGGCTCTCTTGGAAACGGTCGGATCCAAGCCGAGCTCGGAGGCGATCATGCCGGAAATATAGCTGACCTCGAGCGAATGCATCAGGACGTTCTGACCGTAGCTGGTACGGTACTTCAAGCGACCTAAGATCTTCACGAGTTCGGGATGCAGACCGTGTACGCCTGCGTCGAGCACCGCGCGCTCGCCTGCCTGCTTGATGCTGGACTCGACCTCGCGGCGCGCCTTTTCGACCATTTCCTCCACCCTTGCCGGATGGATACGGCCGTCGGAAATGAGCTTTTCGAGCGCGACGCGCGCGATCTCGCGGCGAACCGGCTCAAAGCAGGAGAGGGTGATCGCCTCGGGCGTGTCGTCGATAATCAGGTCACAGCCTGTCATCGTTTCGATCGCGCGGATGTTGCGGCCTTCCCTGCCGATGATACGGCCCTTCATCTCATCGTTCGGCAGCGGTACGACCGAAACGGTAGCCTCGGCTACCTGATCGGCGGCACAGCGCTGGATCGCAAGAGAGATGATGTTGCGGGCGCGCTTATCGGACTCGTCCTTGAGCTGCTGCTCATACTCCATGATCTTGAGGGATTTCTCCCTGCCAAGCTCGGACTCGAGCTGGCTGAGCAGATAGGTTTTCGCCTGATCTACGGTGTAGCCCGAGATTCTCTCGAGCATCTCAAACTGACTCTTCTTGATGGTTTCCGCCTCGGCGAGTCGTCCCTCGGCTTCTTTGATCTTTTTGTTTACCCTGTCTTCCTTCTTCTCAACGTTATCGAGCTTGCGGTCAAGGGTTTCTTCTTTTTGCTGGATACGGCGCTCCTGGCGCTGTACCTCCTTGCGGCGGTCGGCGAGCTCCTTATCGTTCTCGTTTCTCAGACGATGGAGTTCATCCTTTCCTTCAAGGATCGCTTCCTTTTTCTTTGCTTCGGCCGTCTTCATCGCGTCGGTGACGATGCGCTTCGCTTCCTGCTCTGCGCTGCCGATCTCTGCCTCAGCGACCTTCTTGCGGTAGGCGTTGCCTACTATGATGCCGATTCCGGCACCGAGGATCAGAGCGACGACAATGAGGATAATGCTCAAAGCAACGTTCATACATTGACACCTCCTTGATTTGATTCTTCCTAATCAAACTCAACTCACGGTGCCGTTACTCCAGATATTCAGTTTTGTATCACCAAATGTCCGCGTCGGGTTTCTTGTCAACAGCCAAGAAGCCGGCGTAAACATAGAATCAGTAATTCCGCAAATGCGGCGCAACGAATTGCGATCGGAAATGGCAATATATAAGTAAAATATCTATATAATAACGGCTCTCTAAGAGAGTCTAATAAAAAAGGGATGAACACCGCGTTGTATCCGCGCGGGTTCAGGGTATAATAACAGGTATAACACTACTACTATCATACCATGACATATTCTAATATATGGCTTATCAAATGTCAAGAGAAAATTTACTTTACGGAAAAATAAAATCCCCGCGATCTCGATCCCCGGTTTTTTTCGCAAAGCAATCATACTCCCTCGGTTTTGTTCAGAACAGAGAAATATCATAAACATCCTTGTCTATAATGACAACTGAGTTAGCAGTTTTTATAAAAACTGCACGAAATATTTGGCGTTTATTTTCCGTTTTTACTTGAAATTGTCAAAAATGTCTGCTATTATAGAGTTGTATATTTATGTACGAATACATTTACATAAGGAGAGTATGATTATGAATTATGTCTTAAACGATGAAAGATTCCCTCTTGATCTGTTCCACGGCGGCGACGCGGTGCGTATCTATGATTTCCTGGGTGCTCACGACTTTTGGATCGACGGCGTACAGGGTACCATGTTCCGCGTTTGGGCGCCTAACGCCCTCTCCGTCTCCGTTGTCGGCGACTTTAACGGATGGGATCAGATGGCAAATCATATGCACAAGATTTCCGAAGGCGGCGTTTGGGAGGTTTGGATCCCCAACCTCGGCGAAACGGCGATCTACAAGTACTGTGTAGAGACGCCGTGGTTTGAGAAGATCCTCAAATCCGATCCCTTCGCCTTCCATACCCAAACCCGCCCCGATAATGCTTCTATCATCTACAATTACAACAAATACGAGTGGAACGACGAAGCATGGTACAAGTACAAGATGGAGCACAATCACTTTGAGAGCCCCGTCAACATCTATGAGGTTCACGCCGGCTCCTGGCGCAAGTATGCCGACGGCAACACCTTCGACTATGACAAGCTCCGTGAAGAGCTGATCCCCTATGTCAAGGAGATGGGCTATACCCACATTGAGTTCATGCCCATGACCGAATATCCCTTCGACGGCTCCTGGGGCTATCAGGTAACCGGCTACTTTGCGCCCACCTCCCGCTACGGTTCTCCCGAGATGTTCATGCACTTCATCGACCAGTGCCACCAGGAAGGCATCGGCGTCATCCTCGACTGGGTACCGGCTCACTTCCCCAAGGACGCTCACGGTCTGGGACGCTTTGACGGCATCCACTGCTATGAGTATGAGGACAGCCGCAAGGGCGAGCAC
>CADBUN010000137.1 GCA_902797825.1 uncultured Ruminococcus sp.
CAACGCCAATCTTCCGCTGGAGGGGCTGTCCGTTGAGGATAAGGAGCTTACCTATAAGGGCTACAAGTGGGATAACATGAGCGGCTCCGAGCAGCTCAAGGTAGCTACCGCGATCGTCCGCAAGCTCAATCCTAACTGCGGATTTGTCCTGATGGACAAGCTCGAGCAGATGGATCTGGATACGCTGAACGAGTTCAACGACTGGCTGAAAGAAGAAGGGCTGCAGGTCATCGCGACGCGCGTTTCGACCGGCGATGAGTGCAGTCTAATCATTACCGACGGATACGCCGCCGCGTCGGGTGATCTCGTATCAGCGGTACCTGAGGCGGCACCCAAGACATGGGAGAAAGGAAAATTCTGATGAATATATCGAAAGGAAGAATCAACAGGGCTAAGAAGGTCGTGATCTACGGCCCCGAGGGCATCGGCAAGAGTACATTTGCTTCTCAGTTCCCCGATCCGCTATTTTGCGATACCGAGGGCGGTACCTATGATCTGGACGTAAACCGCCTGGATCGCCCCGACAGCGCTCAGATGATCTATGAGTGCATCGATCTGGTGAAGAATCACCCCGATATCTGTTCCACCTTCGTCCTCGATACCGCTGACTGGGCTGAAAAGCTGGTTATCAAAAAAGTGTGTGCTGCGAATAAATGGGAGAGTATTGAATCGAAAGACTACGGCAAGGGATATGTCTATGCTTACGAAGAATTCGGCAAGCTGGTCAATCGTTTAGATGATCTGATTGATCTCGGTATCAACGTCGTAGTATTGGCTCATGCTAAGCTCAAAAAATTTGAACAGCCGGAAGAAAACGGTACATATGATCGCTGGACGTTGAAACTGATCGCTTCTCAAAACTGCTCCAATTCTGCTTTGTTGAAAGAATGGGCAGACGCTGTACTATTTGTCAACTATAAAACCTATGTTGAACAGGTTGACAATAAAGGTAAGAAGTTCAAAGCCTCCGGCGGTAAGCGTGTCATGTACACCGCGCATCATCCGTGCTGGGACGCTAAGAATCGCTGGGGTCTGCCCGACGAATGTGACTTCGACTACAGCGTGATCGCACCGTTCATCCCGGTTAAGAGCTCCTCTGTCGCTCCTTCGGCGCCTTCGACAAGCACCGCGCCTGTCGACGCGATCATTGACGCCGAACAGCCTCAAACCGCACCGACGTCAAGGGAATATACCGATGATCTGACCGGGGTACCCAAGGCGCTCGCATCCTTGATGCGTGAAAACGATATCACGACCGAGGATATTCAGCTCGTCGTATCACAGCAGGGATATTACCCGCGGAGCACACCCATTACGTCTTATGATCCCGACTTCATCGAAGGCTGCCTCGTCGGCGCGTGGCCGCAGGTGCTCAACAAGATCATGAGCAATAAAGATTTACCGTTTGAGGGGCTGTCCAAATCTTGATTTGGCGAACAGCCCCCACGCAAGGCTCTCCCAAGAAGCGGAGCATACCTGCGAACGATGATTGGCTGAGAGCTACTGCGAAAACATTATTACGAAAGGAAAATTAAAATGGCAAATAACAATGTAAACGACGTCGCAATGACATGGGACGACGAAATCCAGAACGACGGGGAAGGCTTTCGCATTCTCCCCGAGGGTGAGTATGATTTCACCGTAACCGACTTTACACGCGGCCGCTTTGAAGGCAGTGCAAAAATGTCAGCGTGTCCGAAGGCTGAGCTGACGATCACGCTTCATGATCCTGACGGCGACGTTACCGTCACGGAAAATCTCTTCTTGAACAGAAAAGCAGAATGGAGACTCTGCCAGTTCTTTACCGCGATCGGACACCGAAAGCACGGAGAAACCCTGCGAATGAATTGGAACGCCGTCAAAGGCGCAAAGGGTCGCTGTAAGGTCGGCGTCCGTACATGGACGGGAAACGACGGCAAAGAGCACGAAAGCAATGAGATAAGTGCCTTCCTCGAACCGTCCGAGACCGCAGCGCCTCCTCAGAACGACGTCGCCTATACACAGGAACCGCTGACGTCCGCAACTCAACCGCGTAAGTGGACAGGCGGTCAGTTCTGATGGAGCTCAGACCGTACCAGGTCGAGGCACGCGATAAGGTGAAGCAGGAATGGCGGGATGGGAAGCACAAAACGCTTCTCGTCCTGCCGACAGGTACCGGAAAGACCATCGTTTTCGCGTCCGTCACGCAGGATTGTGTCGCGGCCGGCGCACGGGTGCTGATCCTTGCTCACCGCGGCGAACTTCTCGATCAGGCATCCGATAAGATATTCAAAACGACAGGACTGCGCTGTGCGGTCGAAAAGGCTGAACAAAGCTGTCTCGATTCATGGTACCGCGTCGTTGTCGGATCCGTCCAGACGCTCATGCGGGACAAACGTCTCGCGCAGTTCCCGTCCGATTATTTCGAGTATATCATCATTGACGAGGCACATCACGCCTTATCCGACAGCTACTTGAAAATCCTCGATCATTTTAAAGACGCGAAGGTGCTGGGCGTCACCGCGACGCCCGATCGCGGAGATATGAAGAACCTGGGCACCGTCTTTGAATCACTCGCATACGAATACACGTTGCCGCAAGCGATCAAGGACGGGTATCTTTCGCCGATCAAAGCGGTCACGATCCCGCTGGATCTTGATCTCAGCGGCGTGTCGACGCAGGCGGGCGACTTTAAAGCCTCCGACATCGACAGTGCGCTTGACCCGTATCTGTATCAGATCGCC
>CADBUN010000138.1 GCA_902797825.1 uncultured Ruminococcus sp.
GCGGTCGTATAAAAGCGGTTATCGCTCATGAAGCGCCCGGTCGTATCGGCGGCGGCGATCCTGCCCTGCGCGAACAGGGCACAGCGATCGGCGCAAAGGGCGGCAAGCTCGACGTCATGGGTGATCAGCAGGATCGTCATCCCCTCCCCCTTCAGGCGTCGGATCACCTCACACAGCAGCTCCTTCGCCGCGTTATCAAGCCCCTTGGAGGGCTCGTCCAGAATCAGCAGGCGCGGCGACGACGCCAGCGCCCGGCACAGGGCGACCAGCTGGCGCTCACCGCCCGAGATATCGTAGGGATGGCGGTCGAGGAGCGGCGTAAAATCATACGGCAGCTTTTCCATCGCCGCTTCACAGCCCTTAAGCTCCTTACGCACGGTCTCAGCGATAAATACGCTCTCGACATCCTGCGGCAGCAGGCTGACGGCTCCGCGATAGAGCGAGCCGTCGCGATAATCCCTCAGGCGTTTTCCAAAGAGCCTGACCGTGCCGCAATAGGGCTTGCGTAAGCCGGCGATCACAGCCGCGGCGGTGCTTTTGCCGGCGCCGTTAGCGCCGAGGAGGGCGAACACCTCGCCGCAATAAACGGTCAGCTCCATATCGCGCAGGATATCCGCGCCCTTTCGTTCATAGCGAAAGTAAACCTGTTTGAGTTGCAGGGCTTCTTCCCCTGACCGGGCGGCAGGTTCCTCGGGTAAGGCACGGATCACGTGATGGAAGCCCTCGACCATCCGCTGACCGTCGCGCACCGAAAGCGGCGCCTCTCCCGCGCCGCCTAACGCGTGAAACAGGCGCGCCGCCGTCGGGAGGAAGGGGCTGTCGCTCATCAGGGAAGCGACCTTTTGCGGCGTATCGTCAAAGGTCAGCCTGCCGCCGTCGAGCATCATCACGCGGTCACAGATCGGGAACAGCTCCTCGGCGCGATGCTCACAGATCAGCACCGTCACGCCGGTCTCGCGGTTGAGGCGGTAAACGGTCTCGATGAACCGCGCCGCGGCGATCGGATCGAGCTGTGACGTCGGCTCGTCGAGCAGCAGCAGCTGAGGATCGGCGGTCATGACCGCCGCCAGATTCAAGAGCTGCTTTTCACCGCCCGACAGGGTGGCGGTATCGCGGTCGAGCCATCTGTCTATACCGAAATACGAAGCAATCTCGGCGATCCGGCGCGCGATCAAGCCGCGCTCCCTGCCGAGGCTCTCGAGCGTAAAGGCGAGCTCGTGCCACACCTTATCGGTCACGAGCTGTTCTTCGGGCGACTGCGCCACATAGCCGATCTGCCCGGCGGCAGCGCGCGCGTCGAGCGAATCGGCTGCTTTCCCGTCAAAGAGGATGCTGCCTTCGATAATCCCGTTGCGGTGCAGCTGAGGCTTCAACAGTCGCAAAAGGGTGCTCTTGCCCGAGCCGGTCGCGCCCATCAGGGTGATGAATTCGCCGCGTTCCGCCTGAAGGCTGACGCCGTCCAGCGCCTTTTGGCGGCTTTCGGGATAGGTAAAGCTCAGATTTTCGATCGTAAGGAACGCCATCGTATCACCTCCGTCAAGTTGATCAAAAGCGGCAAAACGTTCAACAGCGTGAACGCCGCCGCCCCTGCCGTTCCCCACGGGGAGAACAGCGCCAAATCCAGCTCGGGATAATAGACAACCCGGCTGAACTGAACGCCGACGACTGTGACCGCCGTCAGCAGCAGGCAGACGAGCATCAAAAGGACGTCGGGATAATGCACGCGATACACCGCGTACGAGGTGCGCCGTGTACAGCCGTAGCCGCGCGACTCCATGCTCTCGGCGGTGATGATCCCGTTCTCGAGCGTCCAGGTCATCAGGATAGACAGCACCCTCGCCCTGCCGCGCAGCGCATCGATCAGGTTGCCGTCATCATACAGCCCCAGCGCGCGCTGGGCGTCGCTGATCCTGCGCCATCTTTGGCGCAGCAGCGCCACATAACGGATCGCCATCGACAACAGCAGGGCGAGCTTGGGCGAGAAACGCCCGAAGAGATACAGCACCTTATCGGAGGAGAGCGCCTTGGAGAGATCGCGCAGGCGGTACAGCGCCGCCGTGATCATTGCCGCTGCCGAAAGCCCGTAACAGACCGCCTCCAGCGTAACGGGACGGTCGTTGAGATAAAAGAGAATGGTCATCCCCTTATGGACAAAGAGCGGATTCAGCACCGCGGCGATCACAAATACCGCCGCCGAGAAAAGATGCGCCCTGCCGCTTGCCGTACCCGAAACAGCCGCGCTGAACACAGCCGTCACCAGCGCGACGGCAAGCAGCAGCGGATTCATCGAGAACATCGTTACCGCCAGCACACAGAGGTAGTAGACGGCTACCGCCGCCGGATTCATTTCTTCAAAACGCTTCATAACGTCACCGTCTTTTATGATTCCCGGTTTTAATGTCTGATACTGTTCGTATGAATAAACACCCCGTTGCAAGCAACGGATTGATTAACCTTTTTTAATCGGTTGAGATTGCTACTTAGTATAAAGCCCCTCACCATGACGATTTTGAAAGATAATCAGGATAAGTCTTTTCCGATATCGGTCGTATACAGCCATTCGATCCGATCGCCGTCTGAGACAGTATAGCTTTGGCAGCCGACGTCGGGGAACGCGCCGTTCACGCGGTACATCCATCCCGAAAGCGCGCCGTAATCGAACTCATACAGTCCGTTGATCCCGGCGATATACGCCGCCCCCTCGGCGCCGCGGTTATCGAGAGGGATATCCCGGTCGTCTGCCGCGCGCAGCAGCACGTCATAGACCGTCTCACCCTCGGCGGCTGTGATCGTCGTTCGGTCGAGGATCACACCGTCGTCGGGAATATAGCGGTTCACCTTCTCGCGATCCTTGATGGTATCGCAGCGGATGCTGATCGTAACCGTCGCGCCGGAGTCGGAGGGAGCAAAGGACTTTTTGCTGTCAGCGCTTCTGAAATCCGTCAGCAGGACAAAGAGGAGCCCTGCCGCGGCGATCACCGCTACCGCGAGATAATGCTTTTTGTTCCGCTTCTTCAACGCCAGCAGCACCGCGCAGGCGATCCCTGCCGACAGGCAGATACCGATCACGGCATACGGCTTGTAGCTGCCCTGAGCGCCGCCTTCATCCGCCGTCGCGCGCATATCGGCGGTCGCGGCGGGTTGGAAGCCGCCGTAGGTCGGCTTGGCGTTCTGTGCGGTTTCCGGTTGGGCTTGTGCCGCTTCGGTCTCATTGACGTTGATCGTCATCCTCTCGCCCGAGGCGGTGGTCGCTTCGATATAGCGCTGACCGTTGATCTCGATGATACGGTTGCCGTTGGCGTCGGTCGCGCTTTGGCGGTCAAGGGCTTCTCCGGACGCGCTGCCGCCGGAACGGTTATCATTTCCCGAGCCGGTTCTGTCGCCGGAATCATCCCGTGAACCGGAGCCGCCTGCCGAATGGCTTGAGCTGCCGTCGGAGCCGCTGCCGCGGCGCGTGTCCTCCCCGTCGTCATCGCGGGAGGGCGCGCTGTGATTCACGTGATCCAGCAGGTAGAGCGAGCCCTGACCGCGGCAATAGCGGCGATATGCCGTCAGCGCGCAGAACGCCTCCATCGTCGCGTTCTCGTTCGAAGCAGTTCCGGTATGGGCGAAGCTGCCGTCCGAACAGCGGTAGCGCAGCATCGCGTTCATCACGGAGGAGCCGTTTTTCACAAATCTGCCGTCCGTCTGGGCGTCGATCCCCAAAGCGGAGAGGGCGATAATCACCTGCGCCGCGCTCTCACAGTTTTCGGCGCCCATGGTCTTGAAGCCGCCCGAATCGAGCTGCATGGCGGACAGGCGGTCGAGCGCGCGGTTGACCGCCGCCGTGACGTCGCCCCTGCCGCCGTAATGGGGCGCGAGCGCCTGGAGCGTCATCGCGGTCACGTCCGCGTCGCCGTAGGAGCCCATCACCGCCCAGCCGCCGTCGTCCTTTTGCCATGACAGCAGCTCCGAGATCAGGCCGTCGGTCGTATACAGGCGGCTGTCATAGCCGTTGTTAAGCAGGTGCAAACCGAACACAAGACTCATCACGCCCAGCTCGCCGATCGCTTCATCGGCGGTATCGGCGATATAGCGGTCGGTGCTGCCGACGGCAGCGAGCGTCAGGGCGTATTTTTCACGGCTGGTCGCGGCGTAGACGTCGTGAGACTCCAGATACGATTTCAACGCCCGTTCATAGGCGGAAAAGCCGTAATCGCCCGACTGTGACAGCGCGATCACATAGAATTCCGCGGTCGTGCCGGCGTTCGAAACGAGGGTGTTATCAATAAACGCCTGATCGTCAAAAGCCCCGTTATATGCGACGATACCGTCGCGTAGGTTCTCCACCCGGGCGACGGTATAGACTTCGCTGACACTCTCCGCCTGTACCGGTACGACGCAGGAAAGCAGCGTCAAAAACACCAGCAGAATGGCAAAGAGCTTCTTATTTTGCATAATACTTACGATAAATCACGGCGGTACCGATCATGCCGCACAGGCACAGACCGGAGATCAGGATCCACAGCCACAGATGGGTGTTGTCGCCGGTCTTGGGCGTGGAGCTGTCCTTGGTGGAGCTGTCCTTGGTGGCGCTGTCCTTGGTGGCGCTGTCAGAGGTCGCGGGATCGGTAGGAGCCGCAGTGGGCGCCTCGGTGACGGCTTGGGTAGGCGTATCGGCTGCCTGAACGGTAGGCGCGATCGTCTCAACAGGCTGATCGGGCGTCGCGACGGCGCAGCCGGTCACCTGAGCGACGCATACGGGAGGCACGATCACCTCGCCTGCCTTGACCGCGCTGACAAGATGCTTGCCGTTGGTGGCAAAGGTAATGGTCGCCTGACCGTTTTCATCGGTCAAAACGCCGGTCGGCTCACCGTCAACGGTCAGCTCGGCGCCGGCGAGCTTGACGGTGATCGGGTTCCAGTCCGCGTCAAAATCCGCCTTGCTCAGCGTCAGGTCAAGGGTGACGTCGGCGTCAGCCTGAAACCGGTCAAAATAGCTGTATTTGTCGGCAAAGGTCTTGGTATCGGTAAAGACATAAGCCGCGACATAATCGTCGGTTTTAACGGGATCGGTCATGCTCCAGGCAGACGCGTTGTTGACCATATAGCCGTAGCTGTAGCCGTTTGCGGTACCCCAAAGCTTGGTCAGCGAAAGACCATACTTGGTTGTTTCGGTCGCGTAGCCTGCCGCGGCGCCGCCCTTGTAAAACTGTTCGTGAGCCGCGTAAAGCGCGTCGTTGATCGTCAGCGCGTGATCGCCGTCGATATCGGTGACGGTGATCTTCTCCGCTGCTAACGCGAGCTTTCCGTCCTTGTCGGAGATGGTGACATATACGTCGGCGGTCGTGTCGGCGGCGGCAATCGCCGGCGCGCACACCGACAGCGTCAGTAATACCATCAGCATCACAGCAAGAATCTTTTTCATCACATTACCTCATTTCTATAGGATAGATAACTGCAAAAGAAAAGCTCTTTCCGAAGAAAGAGCGCGACAACAAAAGCGTAGGGCAACGAGTGCTCTGCACAGCTTCGCACTCTTCTCGCCAAAGGGGCTTCCTTGGATACGGCAGGTCTCCCGGCTGATGAGGAAGTATCGCGTGGATACGCGGACGGGAACCTTCTCGGCAACACCAATGGTATTCTCCCATCCTCTGCTCAATCACGGTAGTGGCGGCTGCTCCGGATTCGAACCGGATTCCCTATTAATCTAATCAGCAATAAGCGAGCTTGACTCAGCATACAGCATTTCAAACCGTATCTCTATTCAGTTCTCCCCTATTATACATGAGTCTCTTGCAAAAAGCAACTTCAAAATAGTTACAATATAGGGTGATTTTCGGCAACCGTCGCGCCGTCGCGCGAGAGACGTTCCGCGACAAAAACGGACAGGCGCTCTGCCTGTCCGTCCACATTCAGCGTTTCTTTTTGAAGAGATTTTTGAAGAAGCGGCGAATACGATTAGCCGCCATCTTCACATAGGTTGCGATCGCGCTGCCGAGCCTTCGGTACCAGGGGCGCTGCTCCG
The DNA here is from genome assembly GCA_902797825.1 of uncultured Ruminococcus sp. Lineage (GTDB taxonomy): Bacteria > Bacillota > Clostridia > Oscillospirales > Acutalibacteraceae > Ruminococcoides. Next base: position 6,008 of record CADBUN010000138.1, read on the forward strand.
TCGGCTCCTTGAAGTAGGTATCAAAGTAGTCGGTGCCGTCGTCAATACTCGAGCCCTCATCCTCAAAATAGGCGATACCCTTGTTCGGATCCGTCTCCCTGACCTTGATATCATAGCCTGCCATCTCGTCGGCGTGGGCGCGCTCGGCGAATTCCTCGTCATCCTTATAACCGAGGGATTCTTCAAAGGTCATGGGCTCCTTTTCTTCGGCATGAGCCGGCTCGCTCTCTTCGGGAGCTTCCGCCGCCTTCCTGCGCAGGCTGCGGCGTTCTTCCAGCTTGCGTTTTTTCGCCGCGTTATGATGCCGGTAGATCACAGAAATCGCGATCGCCAGCGCCGCGAGGATCAACACCCACAGCAGCAGCCGCCACCAATCGAACACGGGACCGGTGTTGCGGCGCACATGGTCGAAGCTCAGCGAATTCGCCGCGTTACTCAGCGCCTTCGTCTCTTCTCCCGTAATTTGTTCCGCCGTTTTCTGCAGCGTCAAGTCGATCTGCATCCCGTTGATAACGGTATTACACTGGTTGATATAGATGGTCTCGCCGTCTACCGTCGTTTCACGCGCCGAGTCGATAAAGATATTGCCGTTGCGCTTGACCTCTACCGCAGAGCTGACGCTCCCGTCGCTTTGAACGGCGTCGATCAGCGATTTCCGCTCCGCCGAGGTCAGATCGGCATAATTGTTGATCGCGGCAGTATCGTCGCTCTTGTTAATGGTCATACTGATCTGATAGACCATCTCGGGATCGTAGGCGCGCAGGTAAATATTCGCCGCCTTGAACGCCGTCATCGTCTCGTCAAAATCGAGCTTGACCTTATCAAACACCTCGTCGCCGCGCGGCGTATTGAGGGTAATCACATAGTCGTTCTTCGGGAATTTGATGCTCATCCCGAACTCATCGAAGCGGTAGGTATCGTCCAGCGCCGACGCATGGATCACCAAGCCGAAAAGGAGTATTGCCGTCAGCAGTATCATCGTGATCCTTCTGATAATTTGCGCGCGCATAGGATACCTCCTTCCCGATGAATTCACTGCACAAAGCGCTGCTCAAGCTGCCCTTCAGACAGATTCAGCAGCGGCAAAAACAGGCTCCGCTGTCTTTGCAAAAAGTATTATATTCCTTTTTTCGACAAAAAACAATAGCAAAACGAACGGTTTTTTGCGGTTGACAAAAATTTTTTCATCAGGTATAATGATACACGCTCAGCAGGAAGAATTTTCAGCACAATTGACAGAGAAGCCTCCGCGCTGAACACGACTCAGGCGCCGGATCACGCGCCCGAATGAAGCATATCAGATAGCAGCCGGGGTGTAGCGCAGTTGGTAGCGCGCCTGCTTTGGGAGTAAGGAGCTTTTTCTGACTTTTCCGTCGAACGGCTCCGAATATTCGCTTAAACAGTGGCTTCTTTCAAGAGTTCAAGTTCGGCAAAACTTCGCTTGACCACAACGATGACCAAAAACAGGACAATTTCATAAAAATTTCGGGGTGTAGCGCAGTTGGTAGCGCGCCTGCTTTGGGAGCAGGATGTCGGGGGTTCAAATCC
>CADBUN010000139.1 GCA_902797825.1 uncultured Ruminococcus sp.
CAACCTCAGCGGCGGTCAGAAGCAGCGCCTGTGTATCGCGCGCGCCGTCTGCCGCAAGCCCGAGGTGCTGATCTTTGACGACAGCTTTTCGGCACTCGACTACAAAACCGACCGCGTCCTGCGCGATACCCTCAAAAAGGAGACCGCCGGCACGACCAACATCATCGTCGCCCAGCGTATCGGCACCATCAAGGACGCCGACAAGATCATCGTGCTCGACGAGGGCAAAATCGCCGCCATCGGCAAGCATAAGGAGCTGCTGAAAACGTGCAGCATCTATCACGAGATCGGCTTATCTCAGCTGGGAGAGGAGGAGCTCAACTATGACTGATCACACCTCCAAGCCTCAGTATATCAAAAAGAACCGCGAGGCGCTGATCGGCGCCGACGCGAAGCGACCGCAGGCGAGAAAGGGCTTTGGCGGTCCCAGAGGGGTTGTCACCGAAAAATCCGATAACTTCGGCGGCGCGTGGAAGAAGATGATCGCCTACGCCAAGCCCCAGGTCCCGGCTACCGTCATCGCCATGACCTGTGCCGTGATCGGTACCGTCATCGCCCTCATCGGTCCCAAGCAGATTCAGAAAATCACCGACCTGATCACCCGGGGCATCACCGGCTCGATCGACCTCGACGCGGTCACGGCGACCTGTACCTTCCTGCTGATCCTCTACGGCGTCAGCTGGGTGATGAACTTCGTCCAGCACTTCATCATGGCGACCGTTGCCCCGACGATCTCGCGGCGTATGCGCACGGACATCACCGAAAAAACCAACCGGATGCCGCTGAGATACTTCGACGCCACCCCCTTCGGCGATATCCTGAGCCGCATCACCAACGATATCGACACCATCGAACGCACCCTCAACCTCAGCATCGCCCAGTTCATCACCTCGATCGCGCTGTTCTTCGGCTCGGCGGCGATGATGTTCATCACCAACTGGGTGCTGGCGCTGACGGCGATCGGCGCCTCGCTGCTGGGCTTCGTCCTCATGTCCGTTATCATGAAGCGCTCTCAGCTTCACTTCAACCGCCAACAGCGTCACCTCGGCGCGATCAACGGTCATGTCGAGGAGATTTACGCCGGTCACAACATCGTCAAGGCGTATAACTATGAAAAGGACAGTAAGGAGGAATTCAGCCGCATCAACCGCCACCTGCGTGACAGCGCCTTCAAATCCACGACGCTTTCGGGCGTGATGCAGCCGCTGATGACCTTCATCGGCAACCTCGGCTTCGTCGCCGTATTCCTCGTCGGCGCCCTGCTGGTCACCAACGGCGCCATCACCTACGGCGTCATCATCGAATTCACCATCTACGTCAGGCTGTTTACCCAGCCGCTGCAGCAGCTCGCGCAGAGCTTCTCGAGTATGCAGAGCACGGCTGCCGCCGCGGAGCGCGTCTTTGAATACCTGGACGAAGAGGAGCTCGCCGACGAAAGCGGCAAGACGCGTACCCTCGACGCCGTCAAGGGCAACGTGCGCTTTGAGCACGTGCGCTTCGGCTACAACCCCGACCGCACCATCATCAAGGACTTTTCCGCCGATATCAAGGCAGGTCAGAAGGTGGCGATCGTCGGACCTACCGGCGCCGGTAAAACCACCATCGTCAACCTGCTGATGCGGTTCTATGAGATCAACGCCGGGCGTATCTATATTGATGACGTCCCGATCGACGAGCTGACCAGAGAGAATGTTCACGACCTGTTCTGTATGGTGCTGCAGGACACCTGGCTCTTTGAGGGAACGGTGCGCGAGAACCTCGTATACAGCAAGGAGGGCGTCACCGACGAAGCGCTCGAGCGGGCGTGTAAGGCGGTCGGCATCCATCACTTCATCCACACACTCCCCCACGGCTATGATACCGTGCTGGACGATAAGGCGAGCCTGTCGGCAGGTCAGAAGCAGCAGCTGACCATCGCGCGCGCCATGATCGAAAACGCGCCGCTGCTGATTCTGGACGAGGCGACCTCGTCGGTCGATACCCGTACCGCGCGCATCATCCAAAAGACGGTGGACGGCTTGACCGAGGGCAGAACGAGCTTCGTCATCGCGCACCGTCTTTCGACGATCAAGAATTCCGACCTGATCCTCGTCCTCAAGGACGGCGATATCATCGCCTCGGGCACCCACGACGAGCTGCTCCGCGAGGGCGGCTTCTACGCCGACCTGTATAACAGCCAGTTTGAACAGAATTAGTGGTCAGAGGTTAATCGCCAGTGGCAAGTTGCCGGTGACCGGTAGGGACGACCACCGGTCGTCCGTATGGCAGAAGCGCAGGTTTTCCTCTTTGTGGGATTCCCACGGCTCACGGGGTGAGCCTCGGAATGACAGCTTTTTGATCGTCCGCATGGCAGAAGCGCAGGTTTTCCTCTTTGTGGGATTGCCGCGCCCTAAAGGGCTCGCAATGACAGCGGTTTTACAACTCCTAACTCCTAACTCCTCACTCCTCACTCCCTCTCCCCCTCATTCTTCCAAATAATCTATAGCAAAAACGGAGAATCATTATGAACATATGTGTATACGGCGCGTCAAGCAGAACCATTGACGCAAGCTTTACCGACGAAGGCTATCGGCTCGGCTTCGAGCTGGCACAGCACGGTCACGCGCTGGTTTTCGGCGGCGGCGACACCGGCATGATGGGCGCGGTGGCACGCGGCGCCCACGACGGCGGCGCTCACGTCACCGGCGTCGCTCCCGCGTTCTTTAACGTAGACGGCGTCCTGTACCCCGAATGTGACGAGATCATCTACACCGAAACCATGCGGCAGCGCAAGCAGCGGATGGAGGACCTCAGCGAGGCGTTCATCGTCTCACCCGGCGGCATCGGCACCTTTGAAGAATTCTTCGAGATTCTGACCTTAAAGCAGCTCGCCCAGACCGACAAGCCCCTCGTCATTCTCAACACCGCAGGCTACTATGACGCGATGCTCGCGATGATGCGCGAGGCGATTAAAACGCATTTTCTGACAGACGGCACGATGGAGCTGATCTTCGTGACCGACAGTATTACCGAAGCCCTCAACTATATCGAACAGTACACCGCGCAGGCGGTTGACGCGGCAGCGCTGCGGAACCTGAAATAATGAATCACCCCGAAAGACCGCAGAGAAAGCGCATCCGACTGCCGGAATATGATTATCATACGAACGGCGCGTATTTTATCACGGTGTGTACCAAGGAGCGGAAGCGGTTATTATCCGACATCATCGTAGGGACGACCATCGGTCGTCCGCCGCAGGTGCTTTTGACCGCATACGGGCGTATGGTTGAAGAAGCAATCCAACAGATACCCGTCGTGTATCCCTATGTCAACGTTGACAACTATGTGATTATGCCGAATCATATCCATCTCTTGCTCTTTCTATTCTGCGACGACGGACGGTCAATGACCGTCCCTACGATATCGCGCATCATCCAACAAATGAAGGGCTCTGTCTCCAAACGAATCGGTCGCCCTATTTGGCAAGCGCGGTTTTATGACCATGTCATCCGATCCGAACGCGACTATCGGGACATCTGGCGCTACATCGACGATAACCCTGCTCACTGGGCAGAGGATCAATACTACGGTTGATCCATATTCATGAAAAACGACCTGACGCAGCAGTCAGGTCGTTTGTTTATCGGAATGGTTTTATGGTTTATATCTCTTCCAAAAACGCGATCAAATCCTCATACCTGCCCCGTCGAAACTCGTCATACGGCAGGTCGTGTGTGATGAGATAATTCGTCACGAGGAAGGTATCGACGCCCAGCTCGCGGCAGGGGCGCATATCCTCGCGCACATCGTTGCCGATCATCAGCGCCTCCTCGGGCTTTACCCCGAAGCGGTCGAGAATCTCCTGAAAATACCGCGGATTCGGCTTACAGAAGGTGCTGTTGCGCGCGGTGGTCACGTCGTCGAAGTGCTCGGGCTGCAAGCCCACCCACTTTAAACGCTGTTCGACCGCCTCGATCGTAAACACCGGCATGGTGGCGACCACGGCGTAGGTTGCCTTGCGGCGCATCAGGGAAGCGATCTGCGGCGCGAAGGGGTTCGGTCGGGTGATGTCGCAGACGTTCTCAAAGGTCGTGGCATAATAATCGAGCGTCGGGGGCTCGATCTGCTCCCTCGAATAGCCGCAATTCTTCTCGACCGCCTCATAAAACACGTCGATATTCTTCCTGCCGCTCTCGTTGACCAGCATCGCGCGGACGCCCTGATTCACGCCCTCGGCGGCGCGCAGCGGCTCGAGCCCGTAGGCGCGGAACTTGGCGGCGATATCGCGGAACCAGATTTCGACAAACTTCTCTTGGGTGACGATCGGCAGGAGGGTATTATCCAGATCGCTCATAATCAATTTGTACTTATTCAAAACAATCACCGAAACATAGTTTAGCATGATTCACGAAATTTC
>CADBUN010000140.1 GCA_902797825.1 uncultured Ruminococcus sp.
AGTAGCAATAAAACACTTTAATATCTATTGCGGAGAATTCCGCATAACTGCGTTGTCAGTCTTGACAGGCGCCAGCCTGCCTGCGCCCTCTGCCTTGTTATGCGAAATTCTCCGCTAATATCTTTTTAAAGCTTTTTATTGCTACTTAGTATAAATTTACATTTACAGCATCCGGAAGCACGGCTTTTCTATTGACAAAACCGTGAATTCATAATAAGATTGATGTGAGTGATATCATGTACGGCGCCCCGGCCTTCGAACGGCGCGTCACGCATGAAAAGTATTATACCAATCCCTAATCTAACAGGAAAAAGCAGGAGGTAATTATGACTATTCAGACAACAAGAGACGGTGGCAAGCTGTATGCCCGGGTACAGGGCAGAATCGACACCAACACCGTCGGTGAAGCAGAGAAAAAGCTCAAGGACGGCATCGAATCGGTGACGGAATTGGTGCTCGACTTCAAGGAGATGGACTATATTTCGTCCGCCGGGCTGCGTCTGCTGCTTTCCTTGCAGAAGATCATGAACCGTCAGGGCTCTTTGAAGATCACCAACGTCAGCGAAGCCGTGATGGAAATCTTTGAGGTAACCGGCTTCTCGGATATTCTGACCATCGAATGAGGTGAACCCGATGGTTGACATTTTAGCATTACTCGATCAATATACCAAGGATAACCCGAACGCGTCGATCCTGTACGATGAGGCGCATACCAAAGGCATCACCTACGCCCAGTTCGACTCGATGACCGGGCGCATCTATGCCTATTTAAAGGAAAAAGGGATCGGAAAAGAGGATTTCGTCCTGATCAACCTGCCGCGCGGCGTGATGCCGGTCATCGCGATGATCGGCGTATGGAAGGCAGGCGCCGCATGGGCGCTGGTCGAAGATACCTACGCCCCCGACCGCATCGCCTTTATCCGCGAGGACTGCTCGTGCAAGCTCGAGCTGAACGCCGATAACTGGGAAGAGATTATGGAATACGATGCGCTGTCCGGTTACGTTACCGCCGACCTTCACGACGCGGCGTACGCGATCTACACCTCCGGCACAACCGGCAACCCCAAGGGCGTGCTCCACGAGTACGGCAACCTCGCCCGCGCGATCGAATCCATCCGCCTCAACGGCGAGAATCCCTTCAAAAGCAGCGACAGGCTAGCGCTGCTGGCGCCGATGAACTTCGTCGCCTCCGTCATCGTCGTCCTCGAGGTGCTGAGCATCTTTGAGGCAAAGATGTTCGTCGTCAGCTATGCGACGATCAAGAATCCGATGGCGCTCATGGCGTTCTTTATCGAAAAGCGCATCACCATCACCTTCCTGACGCCCTCCTACGTCCGTATGCTCGGCAACCGCTCCGGCCCCTTCCTGAGGATGCTGTTCGTCGGCAGCGAGCCCGCGAACAATCTCTATAACAAGAACCTCGATCTGATCAACATCTACGCCGCGTCCGAAAGCGGCTTTGCCGTCGGCGTGTTCCAGATCGACAAGGCATATGAAACCTGCCCCATCGGCAAGCCCGAGATCGAGACCAATATCGTCCTCATCGGCGAGGACGGTCAGACCGTCTCCGACGGCGAGCTCGGCGAGCTGTGCTTCGAGAATCCTTATGTGCGCGGCTATATCAACCTGCCCGAGGAGACCGAAAAGGCGTTCCGCGAGAACCTGTATCACACCGGCGACCTCGCCAGAAGGAACCCGGACGGCAACTATGTCCTCTTAGGGCGCTCGGGCGATATGATCAAGATCAACGGCAACCGTATCGAGCCTGCCGAGATCGAAGCGGCGGTCAAGCAGGTGCTGAATATCGAATGGGCGGCGGCAAGAGGCTTTGAAGAAAACGGCAAGAGCTTTTTGTGCGCTTATTACACCGAGGACGTCAAGGTGGATCCCGAGCACATGAGAGCGGAGCTTTCGAAGCGCCTGCCCTACTATATGATCCCCGCGTACTATCTCAAGATCGACAAGGTACCGCTCAAGCCCAACGGCAAGATGGATCGAACGGCGCTCCCCAAGCCCGATACCAAGGACTTCAAAACCAAGTATGTCGCGCCCGAGAACGAGATTCAGGAGAAGCTGTGTCACGGCATGGAAACCGTCTTAAAGGTCGATCAGGTCGGTATTCACGACGACTTCTACGAGATGGGCGGCGATTCGCTCGGCTCGATCAGCCTGATTACCGAGTGCGGTCTGCCCGGCTTGAACGCGAGCGATATCTTCCGCGGCAGAACGCCCGAGAAGATCGCGGCGCTGTATGAGGAGCGCCTGCAGAACGACGACGGCGAAGCCCCCGAGGTCAAGAACGCCAAGGCGATGGAGACCGAGCATCCCCTCACCGCCGAACAGCTCTACATGGTCGATTACCAGCTCTATACCCCCAAGTCAACGATGTACAACCTGTACACGATGCTCAAGGTCGATAAAGAGACCTTCGATATGCAAAAGCTCGCCGAGACGCTGCAAACCGTCATCAAGCATCATCCGGCGCTGCTGACCACCTACCGCTTCAACGAGGACGGCGAGATCGTCCAGCGCTACACCCCCGAGATCATGGAGGATATTCGCGTCGAAAAGATCAGCGAGTTCGAGTTCGAAAACCTCAAGGATACGCTGGTACAGCCCTTCAAGATCATCGGCGGCAAGCTGCACCGCTGCCGCGTGTTCGAAACCGAGAAGAACGGCTATGTGTTCTTTGACGTCCATCACACGCTCTTTGACGGCACCTCGCTGAAGCTGTTCATGGGCAATGTCGGCAAGGTATACATGGGCATGATGCCCGAGCCCGACTACTATTATCTCATGCTCAAAAACCGCGAGGAAGCGCAGCAAAGCCCCTTCTATGAAGAGAGCAAGCGCTACTTCGAGGAGCATTTCGATCACATCGAATGGTCGTCCTATCCCCAGATCGACCACAAATCACGCGAGAACGAGATGGGCGAGCTCTTCGCCGAGATCGGCATCGAACAGCCGCAGATGGCGGCGATCGAGCGCCAGTATAAAATCAGCCGCAACGAGTTCTTTATCACCGTTGCCGCGCTGGCGATCTCCATCTATAACTACAAGAATGATATCAAGCTCTCGTGGATCTACAACGGCCGCGACAATATGGAGCTGATGACCACCGTCGGACTGCTGTTCCGCGACCTGCCCATCGGCTTAAGGCTGAAGGATAAGATGACGCTGCGCGAGGTTTTCGCCGAGGTTCACGACCAGGTACAGAAGGGCATCGAGCACAGCATCTATCCTTATGTCGATATCCAGGACGCCATCATCTCCGGCGAAGCCGCCTACCTGCTGTATCAGCAGGATATCCGCGATATGGGCGGTACGGCTGATATGAATATCGAAGAGATCGACATCCGCCAGAACCAGGCGGCGTCCCAGACGATCCTCGATATGGAGATCCTCGACGGCTCCGAGGGGCTGGTGCTGATGATAGACTATGCCGCGAGCTGCTATGACGACGCGAGCATGGAGATTTTCAAAAACATTTTCCTGCGCGTCGCGCAAGCGCTGGTCACCCATAACTCTCAAAAGGACGTCACCATCGGCGAGATCAAGCGCAAGGTCAATGATGTCAGCAACTTCTTTGAAATGATCCTCACCAGATTCAGGAGAAAGAAATAATGTCCCCCGAAACAAAAAACCCGGAACCTAACGATAACGAAAAAGCCCTCACCCCCAAAGAACGCGTCCGCGCCGCCTACGGCGTGAACCGCGGCATCGAGGGCGAATATGACAGATCGCTGGCGGCAGCCTGTGACAACGGCGTTTTCGTCGGCAGGAAGGACGGCGATATCCTCGCCTTTCGCGGCGTGCCCTTCGCCCTGCCTCCTGTCGGAGAGCGGCGGTGGAAGCGCCCCGCGCCGACCGAGCCCGACGCCGGCGTATACGAAGCCTACTTTAACGGCAAATCTCCCATCCAGACCGAATGGGAGACCGAGCAGGCGTCGTATTATCCGCAGGGCGAGGACTGTCTGTATCTCAACGTATGGACGAACACCGCCGATCCCTCGACAAACAAGACCGTCATGGTATTCCTGCACGGCGGCGCTTACGGCTGGGGCGGTACCGCCGATCCCCTGTATGACGGCGCGAACCTGGTCAAGGCGCACCCCGACGTCATCCTGGTGACGGTGGCTTACCGTATCGGGCTGATGGGCTTCGTCGATCTCTCTTATCTCAAGGGAGGAGAGGCATATCCCGACGCGCCCAACCTCGGCGTCCTCGACCAGCTCGAAGCCCTGCGCTGGATCAAACGCAACATCAAAGCGTTCGGCGGCGATCCCGATAACGTGACCGTCTTCGGCGAATCCGCCGGCGGCGGACTAGCGTCGCTGCTGCCGATCATTCCGCAGGCGAAGGGGCTGTTCCGGCGCGTCATCGTCGAGAGCGGCTCGGTCGCGCTGACCTTCTCCAAGGAGGAGTGCCGCGACTTTACCAAGCGGCTGATCCGCGAAAGCGGCGTCAGGGATATGGACAGCCTGATGCGCCTGAGCGAGGCTCAGCTGAAAGCGCTCAACGAAAAGCTCAACGCCTACAATAACTTCCCCCAGCGCGACGGCGCGCTGATCCCTCTCGATCCCTATGCCGCCTATGAGCAGGGGATGACCAAGGACGTCGACATCCTCATCGGCACCAACGCCGACGAGTCGAACTACTGGGTAGACGAGATGGGCGGTATCGTGCCCTTCCGGCTGAGCATCCCCGTTAAATTCGAAAACGACCTGCGGCGGCTCACCCGGATCGACAAGGCGCGCGTCAAAAAGTTTATGGCGATGCTAAAGGGACAGGATACCTGGAAAATGGCGGAGTTTTATGACGAATTGATGTTCCGCCTGCCGGCGATCAAACAGGCGGAGCTGCACAGCAAAAACGGCGGCAGGGCGTTCATGTATTACTGGACGGAGCCCTCCGTGAACCCGTACTGCGGCGCGTGTCACGCGGTAGAGCTGGCATATGTATTCGGCAATACCGAGGAGACCATCTTCACCGGCAAGCCTGCCGACAAGGCGCTCTCCGACCTGACCATGCAGCTGTGGACGAACTTCGCCCGTACCGGCGATCCCTCGACGGAAAGCCTCTTGTGGAAGCCGTATGACGTCGAAGAGCGCCAAACGATGGTGCTCTCGGCACAGCCTCACGCCGAAAGCGACGTCCTCGGCGCACAGCGCAAGCTGCTCAAGCCGCTGGCGCGGCATATGATCAAGGGCTCCTATTCGACGCTGGACTATAACGTGCCCTATGTGCGCAAGATGCTCGGCGCCGCCGCGCTGTCTTTGGCCGCGGTAACCATAGCAGGCGTCGCCCTCTACCGAGTATTCAAGCATAAATGATCCTAATCCATCCCACCGGCGCAGCGATCCGTCTGCGCCGGTTTTTGCTGCCGGAAAACACTTCCCCGGTGCAAACACAAATTGTCCGCCGGAAAATAACTACTTGCCACTGATCACTTGCGCTGTTCGAAAACACAGGATCGGACAAAAGCGTTTCTGCCAAGCGGACGATCAATGATCGTCCCTACAACTGACCACTCCTCTCGCTGTCATTCCGAGGCTCACCCCGAGAGCCGTGGGAATCCCACAAAAAGGGACTCTTTCTTTCTGATGTATCAAACGGCATGAACGATCGGGGGATTGCCGCGGGGCGCATTTCAGATTGTCATTGCGAGGAGGAACATCGTTCCGACGAAGAAATCTCATCCTTAACCTTTGCGCCCCTCGCAATGACGATTTGAATTCTAACCACTGACCACTGAATAAAATGATTGACTAATTCGCGCCCTTTGCTATAATATGGATAAATGAACCTGATCCGTAGGTTAAAGATATCAACGAACATCAGTCCGGTCTTTGACCGGTTTTGATACTAATCCTTGATAAAAAGATTTAATCAGATATTAGTGATAAATTTCGCAGAGCGAGGCGAGTGACGCAGGCATACTGTCG
>CADBUN010000141.1 GCA_902797825.1 uncultured Ruminococcus sp.
CAGGCGCCAGCCTGCCTGCGATCTCCGCCTTGCTCTGCGAAATTTTCCACTAATATCTTGTTTAAGCGTTTTAATTGAAATTAGTATTAAACCTCCATAAGAATCGGGAGAATCATCGGAGAACGGCCGGTAGACTTGACGATCAGCTTCGCCACGTCGTCCTTGACCTTGTTCTTGATCACGCCCCACTCATGGATATTCCTGCGGGAGCAGTCCTCGAGAATCTCGAGCGCGGTGGATTTGATATCATCCATCAAATCGCCGCTTTCACGGACATAGACGAAGCCGCGCGATACGATATCGGGACCGCTGATCACATGACCGTCGTATACATCCAGCGAGGCAACGATGATGATCAAGCCGTCCTGACCGAGATGCTTGCGGTCTCGAAGGACGATGGAGCCGACGTCTCCGACGCCGAGACCGTCTACAAATACCTTGCCGGCGGTCACAGGCTCCGCTTCCTTGATGCCGTCCTCGCTGATATCAATACACTTGCCGATATCGCCGATATAGATCGCCTTGCTGTCCATCCCCATCGACATCGCGATCGCGCGATGCTTCTGGAGCATCTTCTGTTCACCGTGGATCGGGACAAAGAACTTCGGCTTCACCAGCGAATGGATCAGCTTGAGCTCCTCCTGACGGGCATGACCGGAGACGTGCACCTCGTACATACTCTCATAGACGACCTCACAGCCGCGCTTTAAGAGCTCATCGACGACATTACCGACGGCGCGTTCATTTCCGGGGATCGGGTTAGCGGAAATGATGATGAAATCTCCCGTTCCGACGCTGACCTTGCGGTGGTCGGAATACGCCATACGCGACAGCGCGGACATCGGCTCACCCTGTGAGCCGGTGGTGGCAAGCACGATCTTCTCGGGCGGATAATCCTTGAGCTGGTCAATATCAATAATCAGGTTATCGGGAACCTCTACATAGCCCAGCTCCTGTGCCACGCGCATATAATTGATCATAGAGCGTCCGGAGAAAGCGACCTTTCTGCCGTACTTTTGAGCACAGTTGATGATCAGCTGGATACGGCTGATATTGGACGCGAAGGTCGCGATGATGATGCGCTTCTTCCGCGCGGTGGAAAACAGCTTGTCGAAGCTGTCGGTCACGGTTTGTTCGGTCGGGGTATAGCCGGGACGTTCGGCGTTGGTGCTCTCGGCAAACAGCGCCAGCACACCCTCGTCGCCGAGAGCGGCGAAGCGGTTCAGATCCGTCATCCTCCCCTCGATCGGGGTATAATCAATCTTGAAGTCGCCCGTATGGATAAGCACGCCTGCCGGCGTATGCAGCGCAAAGGCTACCGCGTCGGGGATGCTGTGATTCACGTGGATCAGCTCAACGTCAAAGCATCCGAGCTTGATATGATCGCCGGCGCTCTTCTTGACCAGCTTCGGCGGCGCCGAGAGGCTGTGCTCACGCAGCTTGTTCTCGATCAAGCCGATGGTCAGCGGCGTGCCGTAGATCGGGACGTTCACCTTCGCGAGCAGATACGGGATACCGCCGATATGATCCTCATGTCCGTGAGTAATCACCACGCCGCGTATCTTATCGCGGTTCTGCTCCAGATAGGTATAATCGGGGATGACCAGATCCACACCCAGCATATCGCCGTCGGGGAACGCCATACCGCAGTCTACGATCACGATATCGTCCTGACATTCAAATACCGTCAGGTTCTTGCCGATCTCGTTTAAGCCGCCGAGGAAGGCGACGCGAACAGGCGGCTTTTGAGAACCCTTTTTCTTCTTGGCGCCGGAGCGCGCTTTTCCCTTGGACGAAAGGAGCGCCGCCGGCTTAAAGGAACGCTTGGGCGCGGCCTGCTTGGCGTTTTGTTTCACGTTCTGTTTCATATTTCGGGGCGCTTTGGTTTTGCCCTTTTTCTTCATTTGAGGTCTCTTTTTGGTTTCGCTCAAATAAATAACCTCCTTAAAAATATTAATCTATCGTCGATCTGTCCACATACCGTCCGTGAACAGAGCTTCTGTCTATTTACGTGGCAGCAGGTCTGCCCGATCCAAAAAGACACATACTCCCACTTATACATAGTATACTATAACGCAAAAACGTTTTTTGGTCAAGTGCTTAACGTAAAATCAACAAATATTATCGGCAGAACAGAAAGTTTCATACCGCTTGGCGCCTCAATTATGCTGTTATTGTATAATTCTTTGTCGATTCCCGGCAGAGCCCGGTGAAACGCCATCATCTCTCGGACTTGTTTTCGGTGGAAAATATGATATAATGAAAGAGAATCACCCATCAAAAACAAGGAGTGTCCCTATGAAAAAAGTCGAAATCTATACAGACGGCGCCTGCTCGGGCAATCCCGGTCCCGGCGGCTGGGGCGCCGTGCTGCGCTATCACGGTCACGAAAAAGAGATCTCCGGCGGCGAAGCGCATACTACCAACAACCGCATGGAGCTGATCGCGGTGATCGAAGCGCTCAGCCTGCTTAAGGAGCCCTGTCAGGTCGCGCTGTATTCGGACAGCCAGTATGTCTGTAACGCCCTGAAGCTCGGATGGGCGAAGAAATGGCAGGCTAACGGCTGGATGCGCAACAAAAAAGAAAAAGCCCTCAACCCCGAGCTGTGGGAAAGGCTGCTCGCGCTCTGCGAGAAGCACGAGGTAGAGCCGATCTGGGTGAAGGGACACGCCGGTCACCCCGAAAATGAACGCTGTGACAGGATGGCGGTCGCCGAAAGCAAAAAGTTCATATAGAGGCAAATTGACGTTTCCTGTCATGGTTCCTGTTTTTTGCGTTTCGTCCCGATTCACTTGTTAATTTCTTCTTCATAATTCTTGTGCAACATTATCAAATCCCATGATACCATGTCAAACGTTGTGTATCAAAAGATAGAAAAAGATATTATCAACGTCGATTTTCTTGAAAAATCACTTGTTTTGTGTTATCATTCCACTTGAGTCAAGGCTTTGTCCCTGACCGGTTTATCGGACGTCGGTGTATATGACGACCGACGATAAACAACAGTATACCGCTATGCGGTAATCAGTTAGATTTTATTAAGAAAGGATTGTAGAATTATGAAACGTTTTTTATCTATTCTTCTTTGTATCATGATGGTAGGCTCCGTATTTGCGTTCGCGATTTCCGCCGGCGCGGTTGGCGAGGACGCTCAGGATACGGCGATCACCGCTGAGGCAACTGCTACTACCGAGGATAAGGCAGATATCGCTGCCCAGGGCGACGACGTCGCCCCCACCGATCCCCAGACTGCCGACGTAACAGCCGCGACCGAGGACGCCGGCAAGGGCGAGACCACTGCCGAGACCACCGCTGAGACGACCGCCGAGACCACCGGCGAGACTGTCGCTCCTACAACCGGCGCGACCACAGCGGCTACCACTGCCGCTACCCAGGCTGCTACCGTTAAGCCTACTCAGGCTGCCAAGAACGCGAATTCTCCCAAGACCGGCGACAACGTATGGCTGTTCATCGGCATCGGCATCTTCGTCGTTGCACTGATTGCGATCATCATCACCTTTGTCGTGAAGAAGAAGCAGCAGACAAAATAATTTATCCAAACATCATCAACCAATAACCGAAAGGCGGTGACGGGATTTCCCGCCGCCGCCTCGTTTTATCTTGCTATGAGTTATCAAAATAATCAAAACTACCCCAACCAAAATGATTCCGGCTATCGCGGAAGAAGATTTCGTGACGACGGAAACGCCTCCTACGGCAGCGATATCAGCAACTTTGACGTTTCTGAGGAGCCGACCTATCCCCGTCCCCAACGGCCGCAAAACTACGAGAATTATCAGAACGCGCGCAGTAACCCCCGCCGCGGCTACTACGGCTATCAGGACGGCTACGACGACAGACGCAACGGGTATCAGCAGGGCTATGACAGCCGCCGTCAGCAAAGGAATTATGACGACAGCTACGATCGTTACGACGAATACGACCGCCGTTACGACAGACGTCAATATGATAACCGCAATTACCGCGATTATGACAGCCGCCCCGTAAAGCCCAAGAAGCGTACCGGCGGCGGTATCATCGCGGTCAGAGTGATCGCGATCATCCTGCTCTTTGTCGGCGCGGGAATCGCAGGCTACAAGCTCTACGAATATTACACGGATCAGAAGGGACACAACGAGCTGCAGGCGCTGTCTCACGATTTTGACCAGCTTTACGCCAAGAATAATGACTTTTTCGGCTGGCTGAAAATCGACGACACCGTCGTGGATTATCCCGTGATGCATACGCCCGGCGATCCCGAAAAGTATCTGCACAAGGATTTTGACGGCAATTACTCCGAGAGCGGCGAGCTGTTCATGGACGCCAACTGCGATCCCAACGGATATCACTATCTGATCTACGGTCATCATATGTTCAACGGCACGATGTTCGGATCGCTTCCGAAATACGAGAATCAAGACTACTTTAACGCACACCGCACCCTGCGCTTTGACACGCGCTTCGAAAAGGGCGAGTACGAGATCTTCGCCGTCTTTTACAGCAAGATCTATGACGAGAACGAGGATGTATTCAAGTATTACACCTGTGCCAATCTCAACAACGAGAGCGACTACGCCTACTATGTCAACGGCGTCAAATCGCTGTCGATCTATGATACCGGTATCACGCCGACCTACGGCGAGAAAATCGTCACCCTCTCGACCTGTAACTATCATACCGACGACGGCAGGTTCGTCATCGCGGCAAGGAAAGTTCAATAATCCCTACACAAAAAGTCCCGACCTCACGTCGGGACTTTTGTTGCTTTCATTATTGTAACATAATCTTTTTTGAATCTTTTATATTGATACTGTTAAAGAGTGTATTTCCATCCAAATCAAGCACTCTCATTATTTTATCCTTTCTTTATACTTGATACTATTACTTTTGTTTATAAATATTATTCTCTTTAAAGAATAAAAACGCTTGTTTCAGTGTTTCATACTTTTGTTCATTACTTGCGCTACTGTTCCAATCTATGCCCTCTACTCGGGTTCGGGCAAGCCATCCTTGATGTCGAATTCTTTCATCATGGTCATAAATAGAAAAATCCATTTGTTCCATCCCTTGACTGCTGACAAAGAACCCTCTCCCATATACATCCGTAACAGGATACAAGGTGTAAAAGCAAATATTATTTGAACCATCAAAATCAAAAAAAGCGATCTTATCTATATTCCAATCCTGTCCACTGTTATATGTAGAAACATCCCAAGCATCCAGTTCGTTATAAACAGCATCAATATACACCATATCTGCATCTGTTATTTTTTCAGGAGGTTTCTCAACATCGCAAGCATAAAAACAAATAACCGGAAGAATAATTATCATAAATAAAGCAATTATCCTCTTCATGGTCTCTCCTCCCCACATGCACAAGTTCCGACATAATCTCTATTTTTACGTTTACATTTCGGACAAATCCAAAATTCGTGCTTTTGTAAAAGATCACGACCGCAATGTATACAAACAGTTGCATCATTACTGATACTTTCATGACAAGAAGGGCACAATCGAGTAGAAAGTTTTTTATTCTTTTCTTCAGCTTGACTCTTTTTGCTTAATGCGACAAAAATAAGGAAAAACATAAATACAGCGCAAAAAACACAGAATCCAAATGCAATATTATATATGTCTTTCCAACTACTCATTCCAACATATTCACCAAGTATATACATACTTGATTTATTAGAACTTGAATGATCAGCAACAATTTTTGTAATAATCGCTAGTACAGTGAAAAGAATTGTCATAAAAACAGCTAAGCCAACAGCCGCACCACCTGTATTATCAACTGAATAATCAGGTAATTCACAGCCACAAGCTGAACAGTTTCTGCTACTATCAGGATTTCTTTCTCCACATTTCGGGCAAAACAAAATAACCACTCCCTAGATATATTTGCACCTATATAGGTGCAAATATATCTTAACATAAGGATAAAATAATGTCAAGAAAATTTGCGCCTATATAAGCGCAGAAAGGATGGCATTATGAACCCGGAATATGAAAAGAGTGTGGGAAAAAACATTCGAAGATTACGCGAACGCAAAAACATGACACAAGAACAATTATCTGCAAAACTACAGGTGAATGGTTGTGATATCACTCGTTCAGCTTTAGCGAAAATTGAAGTTGGTCAAAGACACCTGTATGTTGATGAATTAATGCACATTAAAAAGATACTAAATATAAAATACGAAGATATCTTACCTTAGAATAGCTCACAAAAAAGTCCCGACCTCACGTCGGGACTTTTTTAACAGTAAGCAGGTTAAGTGACCAACTATATGAGTCAGTCACGTTACAAGCTTAATTCGGCAGGCTGTCACCTGAACACACAGGCGCCTGCGTTTAGAATGTTTATTTTTCAAGCAAAAGCTTGTTCAGCTCTTCCATAAAGGTATTGATATCCTTGAACTGGCGGTATACGGACGCAAAGCGCACATAGGCGACCTCGTCGATATTTTTGAGCTGTTCCATGGTCAGCTCGCCGATCGTCATCGAGGTGACCTCGCGGTCGAGGGAGCTTTGAAGCTGGGCTTCGATCGAATCGACCATCTTCTCGATCTGTTCAGCAGAGACGGGGCGCTTCTCACACGCGCGCATGATGCCGGCGGTGAGCTTGGTGCGGTCAAAGACCTCGCGCGATTTGTCGCGCTTGACAACAAAGATCGGAACCGTCTCGATGACCTCATGCGTCGTAAAACGCTTGCCGCATTCCAGACACTCGCGGCGGCGGCGAATACGCTCGCCCTCGTCGGCAGGACGCGAATCAATAACCTTGCTTTCTTCATATCCGCAGTAAGGACATTTCATAGTAACACCCCTATATCTCGTCGTTATATTTCTACAATAGAAATTATAATCCATATATATGGTGTTGGCAAGTTAACATTTTGTAATCTGATATTACAAAAAAGTAGGGACGATCTCAGTCGTCCCTGTTGTTATCTTATCTTCACCGCGTCCAGCGCCCTGTCCAGGATGCCGTTCATCGCGGCGATTGCGATCCCGTAGTTGACCATGGGGATATCGGCTTTGTGCGCCGCGCGCTGGCGGTGCTGCATTTCCTTTTCATTCAGCATACAGCCGCCGCAGTGTACGATCAGCCGATACACGGATAAATCATCCGGGAAAGTGCCGCCCGAGGTAAAGTCGAATTCCGCCTCGGCGCCGGTGTATTCCCGTATCCAATTCGGCAGCTTGACCGTACCGATATCGCCGCACTGGCGGTGATGGGTACAGCCCTCGCTGATCAGCACCCGATCGCCGTCACGCAGGCTTTTCAGCGCTTCGGCGCCGCGGATCAGCCCGTCCAGATTGCCCTTATACCGTGCAAAGAGAATCGAAAACGAGGTCATCGGGATATCCCCGGGCGTATCGGCGGCAACCTTTTTGAACGCCTGTGAGTCGGTGATAACCAGCCCGGGCTTCACGGAAAGATGACCAATCGTCGCCTTCAGCTCGTCGGGCTGGCAGCAAATGACGGCGCAGTGATGATCGAGCAGCTCACGCAGGGTTTGCTGCTGCGGCAGGATGATGCGTCCCTTGGGCGCGGATTCGTCGATCGGGATCACCAAAATCACCGTATCGCCCTTCTTGACGAGGTCGGCGACAATCTGCTTTTCTCTTTGATCGGACTTTACGAGGACAGCCAGCCGCTCCTTGAGCGCTCCGATCCCCTCTCCCGTCACGGCGCTGACATACACGGTACGGTCATCCGCCTGCGGAGAGCTCGTCATGAGGTCGCGCTTATTCATCACGATCAGATACGGCAGCTTACGGCTGATGAATTCATCCAAAAGGACTTGATCCGCCGCCGTCAGTCCGACAGCGCTGTCTACGACCAGCACGGCGATATCGGTTTGACGCAGCACCTCGCGCGTACGCTCGACGCGCAGCGCTCCCAGGGCGCCCTCGTCATCGAAGCCGGGGGTGTCGATGATAACCACCGGACCGAGCGGCAAGAGCTCCATCGCCTTTTTGACGGGATCGGTGGTGGTGCCGAGGGTATCCGATACCACGGAGATTCGCTGATTCGTGACAGCGTTGACCACGCTGGACTTGCCGGCGTTGCGCCTGCCGAAGAAAGCGATATGCGGACGCTCGGCGGATACGGTTGCGTTCAGTGACGACATAATGACTCCTTCCGTTCAAATGTCATTGCAAGGCTTTTATTGCCGCGTTAATTCCAAAGCGGCTTGCTTTGTTCTGTTACAACAAACAACTGTCAAAGCAGCGGGATACTGACAAATCAAAGTCTTTATCAGAGGACAATCCGTTTGACGCTCCTTGGAATGATACCGTTAATCAAAAGCGAAAATCTCTGCGATTCGAGTTCTTGATATCCTCGATATTCTGTGCCGCGATCGCGCGCACCTTCTCCTTGGGAATGCGGTTGAGCTCCTTTTCGATCATTTCGAAGCCGATCGCCTTGGTGGCAGGAGACGCATAGTCAACCAGATACTCCGCCAGCGTCATCAGGGCGTTCGGATGACAGCAGTTGAGGATCTGACCGCTCTTACACAGCGACATAAAGCGGTCGCCGGTTCTGCCCTCGCGGTAGCAGGCGGTACAGAAGGACGGGATATGACCGTTCTGCATCAGCCACGCCACCACCTCGTCGAGCGTGCGCTGATCGCTGACGTCGAACTGTTCGGTATCATGCGGACGCTCCGCCTGCGCATATCCGCCCACCGAGGTGCGCGAGCCGCCGGAAACCTGAGAGATACCCAGGCGCAGCAGCTTGCTGCGTACCGCCTCGCTCTCTCGGGTGGAAATGATCATGCCGGTATAGGGAACCGCCAGGCGGATGCAGGCGGTGATCTTCTCAAAGGTCTCGTCGTCGATGCCGCCGTCGAACTCGTCGGGATCAATATCGTCGGCACGCTTGACGCGCGGTACGGAGATGGTATGGGGACCGACGCCGTGAACCGCCTCGAGGTGCTCCGCGTGCATGATCAGTCCGGCAAACTCATATTTATACAGCTCCAGTCCGAACAGGACGCCTAAGCCCACGTCGTCGATACCGCCCTGCATCGCGCGGTCCATCGCCTCGGTATGATAATCATAATCATGCTTGGGGCCGGTGGGATGGAGCTTCAGATAGCTTTCCTTATGATAGGTTTCCTGGAAAAGGATATAGGTGCCGATCCCGGCGTCCTTGAGCTTGGTATAATTCTCGACGGTTGTCGCGGCGATATTGACGTTGACGCGGCGGATCGCGCCGTTTTTGTGATGGATGCTGTAGATGGTGTCGATACATTCGAGGATATACTCGATGGGATTATGGACGGGATCCTCGCCGCTCTCAATCGCCAGGCGCTTATGCCCCATATCCTGCAGGGCGATGACCTCGCGGCGCACCTCGTCCTGCGTCAGCTTTTTGCGCGGAATGGTTTTATTCTTGAGGTGATACGGACAGTACAGACAGCCGTTGACGCAGTAATTTGACAGATACAGCGGCGCAAAGATCACGATCCGGTTGCCGTAAAAGGCGAGCTTGATCTCTTCGGCGATCTCGTAGATTCGCTTGATGACGTCGGGATCGTCGCAGGCGAGCAGCACCGAGGCTTCGCGGTGTGTCAAGCCGTTACAGCGACAGCCGCCTGCCGTCGGGATCGGACGCGCCTTCTCGAGAATTTCGTTGATCAGCGTCATGTTGTTTTTATTCTTCTCGGCATACGCCAGGGTTTCGCGAATCTCTTCGTCGTTGATAAATTCTTCCGCGTGCAGGGAAGCAGGATTGTAGATAGCCATATGTTGATTCCTCCAAAATTGTAAGTCAGTGGTTAGCGGTTGCAAGCGGCAAGTCGCCGTTCGCCGTTGATCGGAACGTTTCCGATTAGATCGAGGCGTAGGCGGTCTTGACCGATACGCCGTCAAGGGAGCCGATCCGACCGCTCAAGGCGGCGATCTTATCCTGCGGCGCGTCTACCGCAACGCTGATCAGCCGCACGCCGCGCTCCTTATAGGGTACGCCCATCCGACCGATGACATACTCCGAAAAGCCTGAAAGCAGATCGTTGATCTGAGATGTAACCGCGTCATTCTCTACAATGATGCTGATCACAGCCACTCTGGTATCCATACTATCCCTCCCTTGGCGTGTTGAGTCGGTTGAACCTTCCTCTTCCCCGTTGCAGCGGACGCCGTCCGCCGGGGATGAGAAATCGCGCGCCGCGTGCCCTTTGCATAGCCATCTCCCGTTGATATGTCGCAACCATTCGGGAGGATGCTATACTAATCCTTGATAAAAAGATTTAATCAGATATTAGTGATAAATTTCGCAGAGCGAGGCGAGTGACGCAGGCATACTGTCGTA
>CADBUN010000142.1 GCA_902797825.1 uncultured Ruminococcus sp.
CAGGCGCCAGCCTGCCTGCGATCTCCGCCTTGCTCTGCGAAATTCTCCGCTAATATCTTTTTAAAGCTTTTTATTGCTACTTAGTATCAAGCCACGGCGTCAATCCGTTTTCTCGTCATCGAAAAACCAATTCTTATCTTCTTTCAGCAGGTTCTTCTCCGAAAGAAGCAGAGCTTCCTTTTGCGCCTTTGAAAAACGCTTGATCGCGTATTCGCGGCGCATGGCGTCCTGCTTCGAATCACAGCGCTCCGCGTATACCGGCTCGACCGGCAGGCGTGCGCGCGTATACTTGGACGCGGTGCCGGCGCGGTGAGCGGCAAAGCGCTTTTTCAGATCGTTCGTCCAGCCGCAGTACAGCGAGCCGTCGGCACAGCGCAGCAGATAGGTATAGTCCGGCATCCGTCAGTCCTTTCTGTACGGCGTGTCACAGAGCGGCAGGCTTTGGCGGAATTTGCCGTCATACTTGTAATATGCCAGCGCGCAGGCAGGCGCGGTGGGGATCATGCACAGCTCGCCGCAGCCCTTCGCGCCCAGCGAGACCGGCAGCCGATCCTCCTCCCTCGGGCGGCAGAGGATTACCTCGAGCGCGGGCGCTTCGTCCGCGCGCATCAAGCCGAGCTTGCCGAACCTCGACACGGGGTAGCCGTCGATACACTCGAACTTTTCGGTCACGCCGTAGCCGATGCCCATAACCATGCCGCCCTCGATCTGTCCCTCGACGGCTTGGATATTGACGGGCGTACCGACGTCAAAGGCGGATACCGCCTTGGCGATCCTGCCCTCGTCGTCGAGGATAATCAGCTGGACGCCGTAGGAGTACGAAATATGGCTGACGGGATTCTCCTTGATCGCGCCGAGCGGATCGGTCTCGGCGCTGAATTCGCCGAAGAACTCCTGCCCCTCGAGGTCATCGGGCGTTTTGCCGCCGGAGAGGGCGGCTTTGAGCTTCTCCCCTGCCCTGCGCGCCGCTTCACCGGTCATAACGGTCTGGCGCGAGGCGGTCGAGGTACCGGCGTCGGGGGTGCGGACGGTATCGGCGGTCTCAAAGAGGAAGAGCGCCGGATCGAGCCCCGTCACATGACAGATCTCGGTGAGCACCATCTGACCGATGCCCTGTCCCATACAGGCGGCGGAGGTGCGGATATGGATCCTGCCGTCCTTCACCGAAAGCAGGACGCGCCCGATATCCTTCTTGCCCATGCCGGTGCCGGAATTCTTGAAGCCGCAGGCGATCCCGACCGTTTTGTTGCCGTAGTAAAGCTCCTTGACCGCGTCGAGACAGGCCTCGAGGTTGGTGTTGGGATCGGCGGTCTGACCGTTCGGCAGGATATCGCCGGGGCGAATGGCGTTGCGGCGGCGGAACTCCCACGGATCAATGCCGACCATCTCGGCGAGCAGGTTGATGTTGCTCTCGGCAGCGAAGCAGCTCTGCGTCACGCCGAAGCCGCGAAAGGCGCCCGAGGGGGTGTTGTTGGTATAGACAGACATCCCGAAGATGTCGATATTCTGATAGTTATACGGCCCTGCCGCATGGGTACAGGCGCGGTGAAGCACCGGGCCGCCCAGCGAGGCATAGGCGCCGGTATCGGCGATGATCACGCCCTTCATCGCGGTGAGGATCCCGTTCTCGTCACAGGCGGTGGTGAATTCCATCTCCATCGGATGGCGCTTGACGTGGTAGCTGAGCGATTCCTGACGGGTATACTTCATCTTGACGGGGCGCTTGGTATACCACGCCATCAAGGCGGCATAGGGCTGGACGCTCATATCCTCCTTGCCGCCGAAGCCGCCGCCCACCAGCGGCGCGCGGACGTGTACCTTTTCGGGCGGCAGTCCCAGCGCCTTGCTGCACTCGCGCCGGACGTCATAGATACTCTGGCTCGAGGTGTAGATCAGCAAGCCGTCCTCGCCCTCGGGGAGCGCGACGCAGCATTCGGGCTCCATGAAGCCGTGCTCCTGCCACGAGGTCTTGTACTTCCGCGTTACGACGAACCGGGCGTTTTTGATCGCTTCATCGGCGTTGCCGCGGACGAGGTTCGCGCGGCTCATGACGTTGCCGTCCTCATGGATCAGCGGCGCATCGCCCCGAAGCGCCTCATAGGGCGAGGTCAGCGGCTTGAGCTCGGTATAATCGACCTCGACGAGGTCACAGATTTCCTGTAACGAATCGGGCTTGGTCGAAGCGACGACCGCCAGCACGTTGCCGACGTACTTGGTGATATCGCCCTCGCCGAGCATCACGTCCCAGTCCTGCTTGATGTGTCCGATCTTGTTATGCTTCACGTCCGCTTTGGTAAGGATTTCGACACAGTCAGGATGCGCCAGCGCCCGGGAAAAGTCGATCCGGTTGATTTTGGCGCGCGGATATTTCGCGTAAACGCCCTTGGCGTACAGCATCCCGTCAAAGTACAGATCATCGGCAAAGAGTCCGGTCCCGTTGACCTTCTCCTTGGCGTCGATGCGCCGGGCGCGCTCGTCCATGTGCAGGGACTTGGGAGGCGCCGGGATCGCGCGCTGTTCGCGGAAGAACTCCGCCGCCAGCAGGATCGCGTCCTCGATCTTCTTGTACCCGGTACAGCGGCACAGGTTGCCGCGGATCGCCCTCTTGACGTCCGCCCGGGTGGGGTTGAGGTTGGTATCCAGCAGCGACTTTGCCGACAGGATCATCCCCGGGATGCAGAAGCCGCATTGTACCGCGCCGGCTTCGGCAAAGCAGTGTTCATACACGCGCATCTCCCCGGGCGCGATCCCCTCGACGGTCAGCACCCGCTTGCCGGCAAGCTTCGACAGCGAGACGACGCACGCCTTGGTCTTTTTTCCGTCGATCAGGACGGTACAGGTGCCGCAGACGCCCTCGGAGCAGCCGTCCTTGGCGGCGGTCAGGCGCAGGTCATCGCGCAAAAACCGCAGCAGCTTCTTGTCATGGGCGGATTCATAGTCTTTTCCGTTGATGTTGACAATAAACATCTCATCCATTCCTTTCGGGAAGGTGGTCTACTTTTGATAAGGTTGACGCCGGTTGATCAGTGGCTACTGAGTTATTCGGTTTATCCGAGCGACGTCAGATAATCCGTGAGCAGGTTCCGCACCACCGTCCGGCGGTATTCGGCGGATACCCTGCCCCGGGTAAAGGTCATGTTCCTGATGAAGCTGTCGGCACAGGCGGCGGCGTTTTCCTTCACTTCTTCCGCCGTCCTGCCGATCAGGGCAGCCTCCGCCTCACGGTAACGGGTGAATTTTCCCTCGCCGATCACGGCGACGGAGATCGAGCGGATCACGCCGTCTTGTACGTCATAAACGCCCGCGAAGGCGACGCGAGAGATCGCCAGCGCGTTCCTGCCGCCGAGCTTCTGATAATAAAAGGGCAGGGAGCACCTGCTTTTGGGAAGCAGCACCTCGACGATCAGCTCGTCGTCACGCAGGATGGTCTCGCCGCGTTTGACGAAGAAGTCCTCGATCCTAACGGTGCGCTCGCCGCCTGCCGACGCCAGCCGCACCCTGCCGTCCAGCGCCAGCGCCGCTAAGACAGAGTCCGCTTTATCGGACGCGTTGCCGAGGTTGCCGCCGAAGGTACCGGCGTTGCGGATCGCGGGCGCCGCGATTTGTGAAAGCGCCTCCTTCATCAAGGGCGGCACCAAATCGTTTTCAAGCGCCCGGGTAAAGGTCACGGCGGCGCCGATACGGATCATATCGCCGTCATCCGTGATCTGTTTTAACGCTTCGATATCGTTCAAAAAGAGATAGACCGCGCCCTTTTGGTTCCTGACCATCAGGTCGGTACCGCCGGCGTAGGGGATCGCGTCTGTCCGGCTTCTGATGTCGAGCGCTTCCTGTAAAGAACCGGGCTTATATCCGTTTACCATAATCCGTCCCCCTCCTTAGCGGCGTTCAACACCGCGTTCACGATCGCGTTATAGCCGGTACAGCGGCAGATGTTGCCGGACAGCGCCCGGCGCACCTCCTCCTCGGTCGGATGCGGCTTGACGCGCAGGAGCGCCTCGGCGGCGAGCACCATCCCGGGGATACAAAAGCCGCACTGTACCGCGCTGAGGTCGGCAAACGCCTTGGACAGCACCTTGAAGCGCTCCGTCTCGCGATAGCCCTCGACGGTCAGCACCTCATGCCCCTCGACCGCGCCCATCGCGACACAGCAGGCGTTCATCAGCACGCCGTCGATCAAGACCGCACAGGCGCCGCATTCGCCCTCCTTACAGCCGCATTTGACGCTTTTCAGATCATATTTGTCGCGCAGGACGTCCAGCAGACGGTCTCCTGCCGAGCCGTCATAACAAAGCTCTTTTCCGTTCAGCCAAAAGCACAACCCGTTCATCACGGCACCTCCTTGTTCAGTTCGAGAATCACATCCTCGGCGGAGTACGGGATACGGTTCAGGCGATGGCGCTTCATGCCGCCCAGCGCCATCTCCACCGCCTCCAGATACGCCGGCGGCGGCCCGACCAGCGGCAGCTCTCCGGCGCCCTTCGCGCCGTAGGGACCGTCCGGATATTCTTCAACGTGCAGGCGCGCGATCAGCTTCGGCACATCCATCGCGGTAGGCACCAGATAATCGGTGAAGCTGTTGTTGCGGATCCTGCCCTTCTCATCATATTGCATCTTCTCGATCGAAGCATAGCCCAATCCCTGCAAGAAGCCGCCCTCCATCTGTCCGAGGACGATGTTTTCGTCCACCGGGGTACCGACGTCAAAGCTGCCGTAGGCGCCGAGAATCTGTACCCTGCCGGTATAGGTATCGACCTCGACCTCGACGGCGCTGACCGACCACGCGTAGGTCGGGTAGGCGTCGCCCTCAAAGCGGTCGAGATAAAACGGAATCACAAAATCGGGCTCCTTATAATGCTCCTCTACCTCCTGCTCCACGCCGTCCTGCCAGATATCGCGCAGGCGGATCGCGGCGCGGCGCAGCAGCTCGCCGACCGTCATCAGCGATCGGGAAGCGACCGTCGGGCCCGAATCGGGCACGCGCGCGGTATCGGGGTGTTCGTAACGAACCTTCTCAAGCGGAAGATTCAGCTCGTGGGAGACGATCTTCGGGAAGGTCGTGCGCACGCCCTGACCGATATCGCCGTTGGACGCCAGCACCTCGACGGTGCCGTCGGCGTATTTTCTCAGCTTGGCGGTCGCCTTGATGATATCGCGCTCGCCCGAGCCGGTGAAGCCGGCGCCGTGGAAGATCGCCGAGAAGCCGATTCCCCTGCGGAAGCGCCCTGTCTGCGGCAGGCTGTATGCTTGATGCTTGCGCCTGAGCGCGCACAGCGCGTCTACCTCATCGAGCATCGCGGGGATCGGTACCGGGAAGTGGTACCTGCCCTGCGTGGAGGTCATATCGCCTTGCTTGGCGAAATGCTGTTGCTTAAAAGTGATGCTGTCCACGCCCAGGTCCTGCGCCACATGATTCATCATCATTTCGATCGCGAAGAAGGTCTGCGGCGCGCCGAAGCCGCGGTATGCGCCGCAGGGGACGGTATTGGTCTTGATCGCCTTGCCCGTCACGCGCACGTTTGGAATATGGTAGATACCGGGCGCCGCGATGATGCCGCGCTGCAAAACAACAGCGCTGAGGGTAGAGTACGCGCCGGCGTCGAAGCGAACGTCCGCTTCCAGCGCCGTCACCCTGCCGTCCTTGACGGCGAGCTTGTAGCGACACAGCGAGGGATGGCGCTTGGGGGTGAATTCCAAATCCTCGCGGCGGTTGTAGACACAGCGCACCGGCTGACCGGTTTTATGCGCCGCAACCGCGACCTGACAGCCTAAAATCGACGGAAAATCCTCCTTGCCGCCGAAGCCGCCGCCCGTCACGTCCTGTAAAATATGGACGCCCTCCGGCCCCGTTCCCAGCGCCCGTGCTACGGCGCCGTGGACATAGTACGGACACTGCAGGGAGCCGTGGACAAACATCCTGCCGTCCTCCTCGGGCTCCGCCATCATGCCCTGCGGCTCGAGATAGGTCTGATCCTGATAGCCGGTCAGGAACTCTTCTTCATAGACCTTGTCGGCTTCCGCGAACGCCCGGTCAACGTCACCGTGACCGAAGTGATAGTCAAAGAACGCCTCTGTCCCGTTCCTCAGATCGAGCATCGGCTCGATCTGATCATATTCCACCTTCACCCCGGCGAGCAGCTCATCGACGACCGCTTCCTCCGGACCGACGAGCATCCCGATCGGCTCGCCGATATACTCGACCGTCTCCCGACAGAATACGGGGGTATCATCCAGCACGATATTCACGTTGTTATCGCCGGGAACATCGTTTCGATCCACATAGGTATACCCCTCGGGCAACGGCGGCAGCGTGACGGAAAGCACCCTCGCCTTCGCATAAGCCGCGTGGATCAGCTTGCCGCAGAGGATTCGTTTGCCGCTCGCGGTAAGAGGATAATCATCTACGTAGACCGATCGCCCTTCGATCTTGTTGTCATGATCCTTTTTCTTGATGGATCGGCTGATTTCTTTCATATAGGCACCTCCTGTTGCAGGTTAGATGTAGGCAATGATCATGACGATGAGTGCCGCGCCCCGCGCCGTAAAAGCACAAGGCGCCCACCGAGCCTGCAACAGCAGACACAGCAGGCACTGTCATCTCCAAACTTATGGTTCGCCGTCCCGTCGGCTTTGTATGCTCTGATAATCCCCGGGGGTATCGAGATCGAACAGGATCGCCGGATCGCCGCACGCGACCTCCCTCACGGACGCCTGTCGCAGAATCGCCTTTAAGCCCCCGTCGCCGCGATACGCGAGGATAGCGGGGATCAGCGTGGCATGGATCAGCGGCGGATGTCCGCGCCTGCCGCCGCAGGTCGGGTAAATCACGCGGCATTCCCGATCAAACGCATCCCCCAGCGCCGCAAAGACGCCGTCACCGATCGACGGCATATCGCCGGGCAGGAGGAAAAAGCCGTCACAGCGACCGAGCTTTCTCAGCCCCAGCTGCACGGAGCACAGCATATCGGTCGCGCGGTATTCGTGATTGATCACGATATTCACCCGGTTGCCAAAGCGCTTTGTCAGCACTTCCTTCACCTCGTCCGCACGGTTCCCGAGGACAACCGCAATCTCCGCGGCATAGGGTAAGACCGCGCTCACGGTGCGCTCGATGACCGTGCTGTCGCCCAGCGGCAACAGCGGCTTGAACGCGCCCATCCGGGAGGACAGCCCTGCCGCCGGAATCACCGCGCCGAAGCGATAAGCGCCGCGTTTTTCACTCATCGGTCTCATCTCCCCTACCGCCAAAAGCGGTCATCCTTGCCGTTTTGCAGCGTCAAGCCTGCGCTCCGTGACGGATCATACGGATGCTTCCATCTCTCATCTGTTATCCGACAGGTCATATCGCTTTGTCGGCGCACCAACACCGCAGCGATTAATCTCAAAAACAGACGCCGGCGATCCCTATCAATCAGGCTATATATAAGAATTATTTTATCATAAAACACCATAATGTCAATCGGTTTTGGATACAAATTGACCAAAATAACCAAAAACAAAGAGAAACAATTGATTCGACCGCTTTCGCTCTTGACAAAACCGCCGTCAAGTGTTACCATAAAGAGGCTGAAAGGCAGATATCGCGGGGTGGAGCAGATGGTAGCTCGTCGGGCTCATAACCCGGAGGTCGTGAGGTTCAAGTCCCAC
>CADBUN010000143.1 GCA_902797825.1 uncultured Ruminococcus sp.
AAGCTGTCGTCAAAGATCAGCACCTCGGGCTTGCGGCAGACGGCGCGCGCGATACACAGGCGCTGCTTCTGACCGCCGCTGAGGTTGGCGCCCTCCTGGGCGACGGGGTGCTCATAGCCCTCGGGATAGTTTTCAACAATATCCTTTGCCTGAGCGATGGCGACGGCGCGCGCGACGTCCTCCTGGGTATAGCCCTCGGTGCCGTTGCTGCCCATCGCGACGTTGGTATTGACCGTGCCGGAGAACAGCACCGCCCGCTGGGGGATATAGCCGAGCTTGTTGTGAAGCTGCTCGAGGGTGTATTCCCTGACGTTGACGCCGTCCACCAGCACCTCGCCCTCCGTCGCGTCATAAAAGCGGGGGATGAGGTTGATCAGCGTGCTTTTGCCGCAGCCGGTGGAGCCGATGATGGCGACGGTCTCGCCCTGACGGGCGGTGAAGCTGATGTCCCTGAGCACATAGTCGGCGGCGTCGGGATATTTAAAGCTGACATTTCGGAATTCGATCTCGCCGGTCTTGTCGGTATGCGCCACGCCCTTGCCGTCGGTGACGGAGGACTTGGTGTCGATGACCTCGTTGATACGCTTGGCGGCGACGAGCGACCGCGGTCCCATGATGAAGATCATGTTCAGCATCATGAACGCCATGATGACCATCAGCGCGTACTGGGAGAACACGGTCATATCCAGGAACAGTCCGCCCTTGTCGGCGAGCGGCGCGCCGTCGATCAGATAGGCGCCGATCCAGTAGACGATCAGGCTCAGCCCGTTCATGATGAGCATCATGGACGGCATCATGAGCGACATGATGCGGTGAGCCTTCATATTGTTGTTGGTGATCTCGTCATTTGCCGCTTCAAACTTGTTTTTCTGGTATTCCTCGGCGTTATAGGCGCGTACAACGCGGATACCGGTCAGGTTCTCGCGGGTGATGCGGTTGATGTTATCGGTCAGGGTTTGGATGCGCCGGAACAGCGGATGCGCGAACAGGAAGCAAAAGCCCAGCACGAGGATGACCAGCACCACCGCCACCCCTGCCGAGATCGTCCATTCGACGCTGTGATCGGCGATCTTGGTGACCGCGAGGATCGCCATCAGCGGCGCGCGCACGATGACGAACAGCCCGAATACGATGATGGTCTGCACCTGGGTGATGTCGTTGGTCGAGCGCGTGATCAGCGAAGCGGTGGAAAACCGGTTGATCTCCGCCATCGAGAAGCTCTCGACCGCGTCATAGAGCTTGGCACGGACATTGTAGGAGTAGTTGGCAGCCAAAAAGCCCGAGATCACCGTGACCAGGACGCTGACGATCAGGCTCGCCAGCGCGCACAGCAGCATCTTGCCGCCTGCCCACAGGATATCCGGGATCCCGGAGCCGGGGACGATCAGCAGCTCGGTGATGTCCTTCATATACGCGGGCATCAGCAGCTCCAGATAGACCGACAGCGCGATCAGCAGCACCGCGCCGGCGGTAGCGGCCCAGTCGCGCTTTGTAAAATGGCGCATGATGGAAATCATAGTATCTACCTTCTTTTTCCCGTTTCTGTATCTGATTATTATACCATAACAATATGACGGTTGCAATACAAAAATAGCGGTCAGATTAGCGGCAAGTCGCCGGTTGCAGGGACGACCGGCGGTCGTCCGCATGGCGGAAGCGCAGGTTTTCCTCTTTGTGGGATTGCCGCGCCCTAAAGGGCTCGCAATGACAGCGTGTTTTACAACTCTAACTCCTCACTCCTCACTCCTAACTCCTCACTCCTAGCTCCTCACTCCTCACTCCTGACTCCTCACTCCTCACTCCCAGCTCCTCACTCCCAGCTCCTCACTCCCTCGTTCTCCATCCGACAACCGTAACAAAAAATCCTGCAAAATCGGTGGTAAATTATGGTAGTATCACCGTCGGTTTTTCTTGACTATTTCACATAATTATAGTAAAATAAGGGTTACGAAAAATCGGTGCTTGCAGGATGGAGGGCTGGTTCCTGCATCTTGCGGCACGGATCATACCGACCTTCTGCGGTCTCGCGGGAGCGGTATAGGAAAGGAGACGTAGAACATATGGATATTTATCTTGTGATTGCGATCTTCGTCGGCGCGATTCTGGCGCTCGTTTTCGCCGTGATTATGGCGAAGCGCGTCATGGGCTTCGATGAGGGTACAGACAGGATGAAGAAAATTTCCGCTTCCATCCGTTCGGGCGCGAACGCGTATCTGAAAAGACAGTATACCATCGTATCTATCTTTTTTGTCGTGATGTTCGTGATCCTGGGCGCGATGGCGCTCTTTGGGCTGCTGACGCCCTATGTGCCCTTCGCCTTTATCACGGGCGGCTTCTTCTCGGGCTTATCGGGCTTTATCGGCATGAAGATCGCTACGGCGGCGAACGCGCGTACCGCGAACGCCTGCCGCACCGGACTGAACAAGGGCCTGAGAGTCGCCTTCTCGGCAGGCTCCGTCATGGGCTTCACCGTTGTCGGTCTGGGACTGCTCGATATTTCGATCTGGTTCACACTTTTGAAGTTTGTCTTTAAGCTTGATGCAGAGGGCATCACCTCCGCGATGCTGACCTTCGGTATGGGCGCGTCCTCGATGGCGCTGTTTGCCCGTGTCGGCGGCGGTATCTTCACCAAGGCTGCCGACGTCGGCGCCGACCTCGTCGGTAAGGTCGAGGCAGGTATCCCCGAGGACGATCCCCGTAACCCTGCCGTTATCGCCGATAACGTCGGTGATAATGTCGGCGACGTTGCCGGTATGGGCGCCGACCTGTACGAGAGCTACGTCGGCTCCGTCATCTCCTGCGCCGCGCTGGGCGTTGCCGCGTTCTCCGGTAACGGCGATATGCAGTTCAAGGCGATGGCGATCCCGATGATTATGGCGGCGCTGGGTATCCTGTGCTCCATCATCGGCACCTTCTTTGTCCGCACC
>CADBUN010000144.1 GCA_902797825.1 uncultured Ruminococcus sp.
AACCTTCATTCAGCGGTTTGAGGCAAAAATACCGACACCCTATCCAATCGGAGAAGCAATCACATAATATAAAAAACAGGCGGTTCATTTTTGACCCGCCTGTTTTTTTGTAGACAAATTCTATTTAAATTGATATAATAATGACATGATCTCGGTAGACCTTACTCCTCGCTCAGGCAAATCTAGTAGACCTTACTCCACGCACTGGTAGATGGGGTTGACCTTACTCCAAGCACCGGCAGGGGATAGGTGACATCATTTTCGTTGCTACGACCCATGTCGAGACTGTTGTTATGATGTCACGCAATAATATATAATCCATTCTTTTTATGGGCTTTTGATTATCAGAAATTTGTGAACTGGTAATCAAAGGTCCTTTTTCTTTTTTTGAATGATTATTTAGCATTATATAATCGGAATAATTTACATAATATATCCAATATTTATCCCTAAGCAAAGAATTAAATACTCAGAAATTGAGTAAAATCAACACTCAAAGCATGAGTATGGTAGTATTTTCTCATATTATCTGTAGGAGGTGACTATGGATTATAGAGAAAGACTTAAAGCAGTTAGAGAAGATCGAGATTTAACACAATGTGAAGTAGGAAAAGTGATTAATAAATCTCAGCAGGGCTACAACCATATAGAAATGGGACGAGCAGAACTGAGAATTGAAGATTTGATACAACTTTGTAAGTTTTATAACTTAACATCTGATTATCTTATTGGTTTATCCAATGATGAAAATAAACTTTTATGTGAAAAAACACATAAAAAGAAGGAGAAATGATGCAAGCTAAGAAAAAGACAATGAGCGCTATCCTGTCGCTGGTACTTGTTTTCTGTATGCTGTTTTCGACGACTGCTGTCGGCGTATTTGCGGCGGGAAACGGTGCAGAAGGCGTATTCGGTATTGACAGAACCTCATTAGTTCTGGATCAGACCTTGAAGGTCAATAATCCCGACGGCTTCCGTTTACAGCTTTATGTAGACGGCAAAGCGGTTGAAGCCCCGGAGCTGAAGCTGACCGCGGACTGCTGTGAAAAGTGGATCAAGGTTGAGGGCTATCGGGACGAAGATGTTGTTGCCTCGGATACGGTATTCTTCAGCAAGCTTCCCGTCCTTTATATCAATACAGACGACGGTGAGCCGATCGTGTCGAAGGAAGAATACAAATCCGGCACCATGAGTATCCAGAATAACGACACGGCGCCGAATACCGTCTATGACGGCGCGATCACGATCAAGGGCAGGGGCAATACGACCTGGGGTATGCCCAAGAAGCCGTATCGGATCAAGCTGGATAAAAAGACCGATCTGTTCGGAATGGGCGCCAACAAAAACTGGGTGCTGATCAACAACTACCTTGACGAATGCTTCCTGAGAAATACAACGGCGGCGCAGCTGTCGGATGAGCTCGGGATTCTCTCGATGAGCAACGTGTGGACAGACGTCGTCCTGAACGGAGTGTATGTCGGTAACTACCTGCTCTGTGAGCACGTCAGAGTGGATCCGGGCAGAGTTGAGATCTACGATTGGGAAGAGGAGGCAAAGACGCTCGCTTCTACGATCAATAAAGCAGAAAAGAAAAAGGGAAATGTCATCGACAAGGACGCCCTGGAGGAAGAACTGAAAAGCGATCTGAGCTGGGTTACCGCTGACGTCTATACCTTTAACGGTACGGATTATGAGATTCCCGATTATGATATCAGCGGCGGTTATCTCTTTGAGCTTTCTCAGGAATATGACGAGCTCTCTAAGTTTACCACCAACTCGGGGCTGAAGGTCATGGTAAAATCTCCCGAGTACCTGTATACGAATCAGGGTATGATGGATTATATCACGGAATTCTGGCAGAATTTCGAGGACGCGTATCGTTCCGAGGACGGTTATGTTCGGACTGCTGACGGGAAGAAGCATTATTCCGAGATCGCCGATCTTGATACCATGGTGGGCTTCTGGCTGGTGCAGGAAATTGTCGGTAATAACGACGGTAATTCCAAGAGCCGCTATGCTTATCTGGATCATGATGAAAAGCTGAAATTCGGTCCCTCATGGGACTTCGACTTTGGTTGCGGCAGCTCGGCGGTCAGCGCCCAGTCGATCTACTGGAAGCTGTCTAAGTCTACCAACAAACAGTCTTTTTATAAGGAATGGCTGGATGATCCGCTGTTTATCGCAAAGGCTACCCAGAAGTATTGGGAGATCAGACCGTTCTTACAGAGCCTGATCGAGGATGGCGGCGTTCTGGATACCGAGATTTCTTATCTGACAGAATCCGGTATCGCGGATCATGCTGTTTGGGACAGACATGAGTACATCCTGCCGACTACTCAAACGAATCTGAATGCCCGCGGCTTTGAGGCGGACGCCGCTTTCTTTAAGGCGTTCATGACATCCAGAATCGAATGGCTGGATAAGCAGTTTGTTTCCGATGATTCGCTGCTGTTGAGTACCTACATTTCGAGCACCGCATCATCAAGAAGTGCCTATCCGTATTTAAAGGATAATACAAAGCTGACGTTAAGCATGCCGAACACGGTGAACGATTCTGTTACTCCTGCCGGACATGCCGTTGCCGACGGAGAAATCCCCTTCCGCACCGACCTGAACGTCAATATTGACGTCCATGACGAGAATACGGTTCTTTGTAACGTATATGTGAACGGTTTAGCCTATAGCTCTGTTCCCGTCACAGACGGCAAGGCGAACCTCGTGATTGCGGCAAATGCTTTGACAGAACCGAAGGCGAAGAAGAACGTGATCTCCGTCATCGCCAAGGATGCACAGGGTGAAACTACCGCTAGGAATTTCACCACTGTTATCAAAAACGGCGGCGTTGAACCTACCGAGCCTCCGACAGAAGCGCCTACCGAGGCGCCGACTGCTGCGCCTACCGAAGCGCCCACCCTGCCTGCCGAAGACGTAATTGAACCCGATACGACCGACGCGATCGCGGTATGGAGCTTTGACGCAACCGGCAAGAGCGCAGGCAAGAAGCTCAAGGAATACGGCGACGCCGACGAGGGTTATCTCGCTACCGCCGGAACCGGTAAGATGACGCTCAACGTCAGCGGTGAAAAGCTGCGTGCGCTCGAGTGGAGCGAGACGGAATACGGCAAGTCCGGTTCGCTGATGGTGCCGCTGATGGCGGCAGGCTCCAAGAATCCCTGGGGAGCGCCGTATATCAACCTGAGTGTGCCGACCAAGGGATACGATAACCTTAAGCTGTCGATGTATCTCGCCGGCTCCGATAAGGCGCCTGCTTCGTGGAAGCTGCAGTACAGCGTCAACGGTGATAGCTTCACCGATGTTGACGGCAAGGTATTCACCATCACGAGCGACAGCAGCAAGCAACTCACCGCTTACTTTAACAAGAGCGATCTGCCCGATTTCGCGTACCACTGGGATGACGACGAAACCGTCGATTTGCGCCTTGTTCCTGTCGATATGACGACGATTGACGGAAGCAACGCCTTGGATGTACCGACTGTCGGTGAGCTTGCGTTCAACTATGTTGTGGTACAGGGACGCAAGGTTTCTTATGATGATGTTGTCATGGGAGATGTAGACGGAAACGGTATCGTCGATATCGTAGACGCTACTCTCCTGCAGCGTTATCTTGCGTGGAGCGTTTCGCTGACCTCGTCACAGCTTGTCGCTGCCGATCTTACTCATATCGGTAATCCGGATTCTGTTGACGTTACTATCATCGAACGCGCTCTCGCGGGTATGCCTACCCGTTATCTCGATCTTGGTCTTGAGATTGATCCCGATCCTGATCTTTAATGAGAACCGGTTAAAATACATAATCCAATGATGAACAGCCCGATCTGTATAATGTTACAGAACGGGCTGTTGTTGAATTAGTGTCTTTAGATAGTGCCGCTCGCCAGAGGATAAGGTATAATAAATTGAGCGTAAAAGAATACGAAGATCCATTCAGTAAATAAACCCCTTCAGGAGTAGCCAAAGAGGCAAAGACAATAAGGCTTGAACATAGTTAAAGCCCGCGCCTTGGGACGCGTGTCAGTAACAGGGGCATATGGTCCCAGAGCAAGCCACCAGTTTTACGGGTGGTTATGATTACGATTTTTTGTGAAAAAGTAATTTTCCTTTAGATATTAAATATAAGGATATTATAGACAGAATTATGGTTCCGCCAAAATATATAACCAATTGAATGGGCGCGGGAACTAAAACAAAATGAAGTAATCTATTTATTATGGTTCCGATCACCCAATGCCATATAAACATGGGCATTGATATTCTCCCTAAATAGGAAACTACCTTACTATTCAGTTTTGATGATATACTAAAACCCGATAACATAGAGCTTATTCCTATTGCAAATGCTAAAATGATTATTTTTTCAGTATCATAAAGATTAAGAGTAGTTGCAACAAGACAAAACAGCATACATAAAATCTCGGATATCGAACAAATAATACAAATGAATTTGGTATTACACGAGATTTTATCTTTTAAAGTGTCATTAATAATGCATATAGTTATCCCTGCGCACATACCGGCTAAAGCTCTAATTAAATCTCCCGGCCATTTTGATCCACCAATAGGAAAATGCATAAAATAAAATAGACTAAATAATCCCGAAACTATAAGAACTAAGTATTTGTTCCTTATCTGACATAAGGTTGTTATTATCGGGAACACTAAAAGCATTGCAGATAAGAACCAAATAGGAACTAAGTTAAACCCTTTAAATGAATGTTGGGCTTCCGATAAAAGCAAGACTTCCAGTGGATAGTTCAAAAAATGATAGAGAAATGTTTTAAATTGTCCTTTTAACAGACAAGAAAAGGGAGCCGTAATCAAATATTGTAAAGATATTGCTATTGTAGTAAATGGAACAAATTTTTTAAATTTATGAAAGGTGTATTTTAAACCTGATTTAAAAATGCTATTGTCATCATAATTGTGCCTTTTGAAATGTGAATAAGTAAAATATCCTGTTAACATAAAAAAGAATTCTACATAAATCCACGAAAAGTGCCCGTAATACTCAGTGTTTACAAAAGTTTCTATGTGAAACAGATGATGAGTCATAATCATTAGTATCGCTATAAATTTCCAGAGATCCACAATACTATTTCGAGGTTTTTGCATAGTTTTCTCCTTTATTCTAAATCCGGTGTTATTTTATAAGGAGTTTCAAAGAAACTAACTGTTATTTCGAATCTAAAACTTAAACAATATAATACCGATTATGTTGTATCGTACTTGACTATTATACCTTTAAAATTATATTTAATCAACATATTTTGCTCAAAAATAATACGAACAATTTATTGTTATTTGAATTTTTCATAGAAAATAATGTTTGGCTATGTTTCAACCATCATCGTCAAGGAATTATCGAGATTTGACAGGCAATATGATATGGTTGGTTGTTACACTGTCACATATTTTCCAGATATGAGCGTGCGCTTTATCGCTGCCAATGACAATTCTATCCGTTCAGACGCTATTGAGCAATTGGGATTGTTAGAACTTCGACGGTTAGCCAAGTATCTAGAAAACAAAAAATTTGCCGAGCTGCTTTCCGAGAAAACCAATGCAGATATGATTGCCGAGCAAGAGCTGCTTGAACAATCGCTCAGCACTTCCTTATATCGCAGCGAGAATCTCACCAACATATTCTCAAAGCTGTATGAGGATCATGTTAACGGTAAGCTCAGCGACGAGATGTTTATGGAGTTGTCTCATAAATACGTAGTTGAGCGAATGGAGTTGAAGGATAGAATCCAAGATTGCCGTGAACGACTTGCTAAAATCGGAGAAAATGAAGCAAAACAAGGATGATTTCATCAAGGTTATTCGCAAGTTTATGGAAATGGATTCACTGACGGCACCAATGCTCAGAGAGCTTATCGACCACATTGATGTTTACGAAAAAGAGGGCGGCAAGAAAAACTACACCCAGCGTATAGTTATCTATTACCGCTTCATCTGCTTCTTGGAGTTTCCCGAAACCAGCGATGATAACTACAATGCCAACACCCGAAAGGGCGTAGATGTGGAGTATATCCCCACCGCAAAATCCGCATAAGTAAAAAGTGAGCAGGCGAAAAACCTGCTCACTACATACAAATCGAATGAAATTGAATAAAATGAGTGTCCATAACGTAAATCCGTTATGAACACTCATACTGGTGCGGGCGACAGGACTTGAACCTGCACGGTGTTGCCACAAGAACCTAAATCTTGCGCGTCTGCCAATTCCGCCACGCCCGCGTATTCAGTTGAAACTGACGTCGTGATGTATTTACACAGCGTCAAAGCGGATGAAGGAGCACGGCGCTCCTCTCCATACGATACGTATTATACAATACTTATCGTCGAAAATCAAGTGTCGACGAAAATCAAAAGGTGGGGAACAGGTATTTTCTGAATTCGAATAATGAATTAGATGAATTGACATTCGAGGCGTTTTCCAGTATGATATAATTGTATTTATGCGGATTTCGTCAATCCGTATGGATGATCTTATCATGAAACCCAGAGGCAAAAGATGAACGAACACTACACGCTGCCATATCCCGCGCTGACGATGTATCAGCTGGTGGAAGCGTCCGCACGGAAAAACGCGAATGAAACAGCGATAGAATTCTATGGAAAGAAGATCAAATACCGTGAGTTTATACAGCGGATCGAACGTTGTGCAAAAGCCTTTCTCGCGGCAGGCGTCGGCAAAGGCGACGCCGTGACGCTGTGTATGCCGAATGTTCCGCAGACGCTGGAATGTTTCTATGCGTTAAACCGCATCGGCGCGATCGCGAATATGGTGCATCCCCTGTCGGCACAGACAGAGATCACCTATTATCTCAATATCAGTGAGAGCAAAGCGATCGTTACCGTTGATATGTTCTTTGAAAATGTACATAAGGCGATCGAAAACGCCGATCATCCGGTACGGGCGGTCATTTGTCGTATGCAGGATGAACTTCCTCTCGCCTTGGCGGCGGCGTATCTGGTGAAAAAAGGAAAAGAATTCCTTAAATATCCCAACACGGACAACAGCATTACCTATCAGGCTTTTCTCAAGGGCGCTTCCCGTGTTAAATCGGCTCCCGTGGCAGCTTTCGATAAGGATCGTACCGCTGTGATTCTGTACAGCGGCGGAACCTCGGGACTGCCGAAGGGTATCTGTCTGACTGATCTCAACTTTAATGCCTGCGCCATGCAATCCCGGAAAGCGATAGACGTCGTGTTCCGTCACGGCTTGAAGATGCTCAGCTGTATGCCGATGTTTCACGGCTTCGGGCTGGGACTTAATATCCATATCGTGCTGATCTACGGCGCGTGCTGCGTATTGATGCCGACCTTTGACAAGCATAGCTACGCGAAGGCGCTGATCCGTAAGCGGCCGAATTTTATCGCCGGCGTTCCCACGATCTTTGAAGCGCTGTTGCACCTGCCCGAGCTCGACGGGAAGGATCTATCCTTTCTGCTCGGTATGTTCTGCGGCGGCGATTCGCTGTCGGTAGAGCTAAAAAAGAGTATTGATACCTTCTTAAAGGAGCATAACGCGTCTATTCAGGTGCGTGAGGGTTACGGGTTGACCGAGTGCGTGACCGCCAGCTGCCTGACGCCGAAGGACGTCTACCGCGAGAACAGTATCGGACTGCCATATCCCGATACTTATTACCAGATTGTGGCGCCAGGTACCGACGATGTGCTTCCCTTCGGTGAGGAGGGCGAGATCATCCTCCGCGGTCCTACGCTGATGAAAGAGTATCTGAAGAATCCCGAAGAAACCGCCAAAACGCTCCGACGTCTTGCCGACGGCAACCTATGGCTGTATACGGGAGATTTGGGGACGATGGATGAGGACGGATATGTCTATTTTAAACAGCGTATCAAGCGTATGATCATTACGAACGGCTATAACGTATATCCCGGTCCCATCGAGAATATCATCGACGGCGTTGAAGAGGTAGCCTATAGCTGTGTGATCGGCGTGAAGGATCCGCGCCGGATGCAGCGCGTACGCGCTTATGTTGTACTGCTCGACGGGATTCAACCGTCGGAATCCTTAAAACAGAAGATCATGGATGAGCTTACGCTTCATGTCGCGAAGTACGCGTTGCCGCGTGAGATCATCTTCCGTGACGAGCTTCCCAAGACGCTGGTCGGCAAGGTGGCTTACCGTAAGCTGGAAGAAGAAGCAAACGCGGAGGAGGCGGCAAGATGAAGCTGAGCTGGTATGGTACTGCGGCAGTGATGTTGGAATCCGATGGGAGTCGGATCGTGTTTGATCCGTTTCTCGGTTTGCCGCTGAAAGACGCTCTCTGCCGCCGTGAATTAGCTGCGATTCGTTACCGTACCGCCGACGCGGTACTGGTGACGCACGGCCATTTTGACCATATTTTGGATATCCCGGCGCTGTACCGGGACAGCGACGTCCTAATCTATGCCACCAAAACGCCGTATCAAACCTTGCTCGCTCACGGTGTCAATAAAGACAAGCTGCAGCTGATCGCGCCGGGGAGCGCCGTGTCGATCGGAAGTTTTCGGATCACCGCCTATCAGGGGCGCCACTGCCGCTTCGATCTCGGTGTGATACTGAAAACCGTGCTGAAAAAAGATACCCTGCTGCATCCGCAACGCCTGATCGAGCTGTTACAACTTAATCGTCGCTATCCCGAAAACGGAGAAACGCTGTTGTATGAAATCGAGGCTGAGGGCAAGCGGATTCAGCTGACGGGGAGCATGGGGCTTGATGCCGACACCCGGTATCCGACGAATGCCGATGTGCTGATCCTGCCGTTTCAGGGAACGGGAGATCCTGCCGCGACGGTTATGCCAATCATCCGGCAGCTAAAGCCCAAGGCGGTCTACCTCGATCATTACGACGACGCGTTTCCGCCGCTGTCATCCCGGATCAATACCCTGCGATTCACGTCAAAGCTGCTGTTAGGCGGCTTACCTGCCGCAGCGATGAAATACGGCAAGGTATATGAAATATGAGATCAATCATCAAATTAAAATAAACGCAAGATGACAATCCGCTTTTCAAACAGTGAGGGAGATTGTCGATAGAATTCAGATAAAAGAAGGGAACGGAAAATGGCAAAGATCATCAACGGGTATAAGAGGAAATGGGGTGATCGCTGGGACGGCAGACGTATCAAGGTTCCCGGGATGCAAACGATCACGTCGTGCTTGTGGCCGAATCGTACCGACAGCGAGGTGTATCTGTACGATACCCTCGATGTGACGGAGATGGTGAGATTTGTCGAACAAAAGAACCGCGAGCATCCCGAGCTTAAAACGACCTTCTTTCACTGTGTGATCGTGGCGCTCTCTAAGATGGTCAACGAGCGTCCGCTGATGAACCGCTTTGTACAGGGCAGGAGAACCTATGAGCGTTACGAGATCAGCGTTGCCTTTGTCGCAAAGCTGGCGTTCGACGATCATGCCGAGGAGGCGCTGCTCTTCTTTGTACCGAAGCCGGAGGATACGGTCGAGAATGTCAGCCGGATGGTAGTGGACCGGGTGAACAAGGTGCGCGGTCAGGGCAATCATAAAGAGGGCGTAGACGACCTGCTCGATAAGGCTGCCGCGCTGCCGCGTCCGCTGTTGATGCTGATCTGCAAGATTGTTCGCTGGCTGGATTTTTGGGGAAAGACGCCCCGTGCCTTGACGAAGGGCGATCCGCATCATGCGACGATCCTTCTCTCTAATCTTGGCTCGATTCAATGCCCGGCGGTCTATCATCATCTGAATAATTACGGTACTAACAGCGTGATGGTCACGATCGGTACCATTCACGATGAAGAGCGGCTCATGCCCGACGGCAGTAAGCAGGTTCGTAAGGTTTGCGATATCGGCGCAACGCTCGACGAGCGTATCGGCGACGGCTTTTACTTTGCGCGCAGCCTAAAGCTGGTACATTATATCTGTGAGCATCCCGAGATCCTGGATCGTCCGATCGGCGAGCCCAGCGGCTTTGATTATCACTAAGACGTATTGTGTCTCAATCAAGATAAAGGAGAATGAAAATGAAAAAAACATTATGTATCTTACTTATGCTGGTATTTTGCCTGAGCTTAGCGGCTTGCGGTAAAAACAAAGACGACAACGCGACGAAGGACAGCGCCTCGCCCGGTTCTGCGGTGACGGAATCTACCGCGTCCGCTTCTTCTTCTGTATCGTCTGCTTCCGGTAAGAGCGGCGCCGACAGCTCGGCTGCGGCAAAATCCGACGCCGGTAAAGCCCGGGACGGCAAAGCG
This sequence comes from uncultured Ruminococcus sp., assembly GCA_902797825.1. Taxonomy (GTDB): domain Bacteria; phylum Bacillota; class Clostridia; order Oscillospirales; family Acutalibacteraceae; genus Ruminococcoides. The sequence continues at coordinate 10,260 of CADBUN010000144.1, forward strand.
GAAGGCGGTAATGCCGAATCCGGTAAGAATGATGCCGACAACTCCGATGCCGGTGAATCCGGCGGCTCCGGCTCTGATTCGTCCGGTAGCGGCAACGGCAGAACCCTTGCACCCGGTCAGAAGTATGAGTCGATCGAAGCGTACCTGAACGATCCGAAGGTCAAGGAGAGCATTGACGCACAGACCAAGGAGGTCAGCGACGGCGTTACGATGAAGGTTTACGGCGACGCCGGGACCTTGGTGTATGAGTACAGCTATGTCACGCATATTGACGAAGCGGCATTGGCATCCACGAAATCCGCGCTGGATTCTTCGCTGGCAGAAAAGGAAGAAACGTTCATGAACGTGATCGACGAGCTCAAGAAGTATGTCGCGATCGAGAGCCCTCATGTCAGGGTGGTCTATCAAAACGACGACGGCTCCGTCATCACCGAAAAGACATTTACATAATGGGATAGAAGGCTCGCCGAAAGGCGGGCTTTTTCTACTTTAATCCTTGGAAAAATTTTTTAAAAATATTCACGCGAAAACGATTGACAGTCATATGAACCTGTGATATAATCAGGTAAACTTGAGAGGAGAGGATGGATGATGTCAGATAATCCGAACGATAAATGTATCGGCGGCAGGATCGCCGACTATCTGCCGTTGATACAGGCGACCGACGGACTGACGCTCAGCCAGATATGCGCCTTGAGCGGATTGGAGCCAACGACGATCCAGAACTGGATCAAGCGCGGCTATGTGCCGCATCCTGTCGGTAAAAAGTATCATGAACGCCATTTGGCGCGTATCCTGCTGATCGCGCGGCTGCGCGAGAGTATGCAGATCGACCGCGTCGGCGCGCTGCTGCACTATGTCAACGGCGATACCGATGACGAGAGCGACGACGTCATCTCGGAGGGGGCGTTGTACGACCTTTTCTGTGAGATTACCGAAGCGCTCGGCGGCAGACAGGCTGTTGATCAGATAGGGGAGACGGTGTCGGCGATTGTGATACGGCGTATCGGTCAAAACGCTTCTCCGAAGCTGACCGAGGCGCTGCATATGATGGCGCTGACGGAGATGGCGAGTCAACGAAAGCGCGAAGCGGACGCACTGTTTCAAAGGTGCATCCAAGAAAGCTGAGGAATCCGCATATGGAAAACAACCACAGAGATTTTATGAAGAATCGCCCGGGCGCTGAAAGGGCGAACCAGTTTCAGGACGTCTACGGTTCTCAAAAGCAATCGACGTTCACGACTGTCAGCGCGGTACTCACCGTGATCGTATTCATCCTGATGATGATCTCGATCCTCACCGGCAACAACCTGATGAAGCTGATCTTTATTCCGCTGTTTGTGATGCTGCTGATATCCTTCATTATCGGCAGAAGGGCTGATAAACAGAACACGCCGCCTCCTGCACAGGAGAACCCCGAAGCGCTGTTTAAGGATCATGATCTGTAAGAACGATATGGTAAAAGAGGTGATTTGATGGATGGTATGACGATATTCTGGCTGATACTCGCGGTGGTTACGGCGATTCTGGAAGCCTGTACCGTTCAGCTCGTGTCGATTTGGTTTACGATCGGCAGTCTCGCTGCCTGTATAACCTCCCTGTTTACGGATAATATTATCATCGAGGGGGTAGTCTTTGTCGCCGTTTCGGCGATCGCGCTGGCAGTCACCAGACCGCTGGTCAAAAAGCTTCGCAAAAAGAAAGCCGAGCCGACAAACGCCGATCGCTATATCGGCAAAACCGCCGTTGTCATCACCGAGATCGACAACGAAAATGCCTGGGGGATGGTGAAGGTAGATAACCAGAAATGGACTGCGCGCAGCGAAAGCGGCGTCGTCATCCCGACAGGCGAAACCGTCACCGTGACGTCGATCGAGGGCGTCAAGCTGATGGTAAGTAAGAAACAATAAACTGATTACTGATTTCATTTATCGGAAAGGAAAACATTATGCCAATCGTATCCCTGATTATTATCGCTGTGATCGTGCTGCTGGTTGTGATCATTGTGGCACGCAATATCAAAATTGTCCCCCAGGCGCACGCCTTTGTCATCGAGCGCCTCGGCGCTTATCATCAGACATGGGGAACCGGTCTGCATCTTAAGGTTCCCTTCATCGACCGTATCTCCAAGAGGGTGTCCTTAAAGGAACAGGTCGTGGACTTTCCGCCTCAGCCGGTTATCACGCGTGATAACGTCACCATGCAGATCGACACCGTCGTCTACTTCGAGATCACCGATCCCAAGCTCTATACCTACGGCGTCGAGCGTCCGCTGAGCGCGATCGAGAATTTGACCGCTACCACCCTGCGTAACATCATCGGCGATCTGGAGCTCGACTCCACCCTGACCTCGCGCGATACCATCAACGACAAGATCCGTATCATCCTCGATGAAGCGACCGACGCATGGGGCATCCGCGTGATCCGCGTAGAGCTGAAGAACATCCTGCCGCCGCGTGAGATTCAGGACGCGATGGAAAAGCAGATGAAGGCTGAGCGTGAGCGCCGCGCCCGCATCCTCGACGCAGAGGGTGAGAAGCGCTCCCAGATTCTGGTGGCAGAGGGCTTGAAGGAGAGTGCGATTCTGAAGGCTGATGCCGTCAAGGAAAGCAAGATTCGCGAGGCAGAGGGTGAAGCGCAGGCGATCCTCGCCGTACAGAAGGCGTATGCCGATTCGCTCCGTATGCTGACCGAAGCCAACCCCAGCGACAAGGTCATCGGACTCAAGTCCCTTGAAGCCCTCGAAAAGGTAGCCGACGGCAAGGCAACGAAGCTGATCATTCCGTCGGATATGAAGCATATCGCATCGCTGGCAACCTCCGTCAAGGAACTGGTGACGGACGCCAAGGAATAATTCTGAATTCGAATCATAAAGAAGGAGCAGTCATTCGGACTGCTCCTTCGCTGTTTGAAAAGATGTTGTTTATATGGAATTTTTGCTAATGTTGCGTGAGGGTAAAGCTTATTGATATAAGAAATCGCTCTTCTTGTGCAGCGCGCGGATGCTCTCGATAAAGCCGTAGGCGGCGAATGGGATCATCAGGATGAAGTAGGGGAGGATGTACTGGCTCTTTGCCTCAAACATCATGTGGTAAAAGAACGCGCCGAGTATCGTTACCGGCAGGATCAACATCGCCGTATTGAGCTTTTTCTTGAAGATCAGCCATATCATCGCCGCGGTAAAGGAGATGAAGATCATCATGGTAAAATAATTGAACCATATATCCAGCACTTTATGCAAGCCTCCCGTATAAACGGAGTCTACCACCGCCGGGAGCTTCTCTCCCTCGGGATAGTTATGCTTGCGCACCTGACTGAGCCAGATGGATTCATACGCCGGTTCGTTGAATTGACTGAGGAATTTCTTTTTGTAGAATTCAAAGAACTGACCGCCGGTGGTGAGCTCTCTCATGCGGTCGCTGATTCCCTGAGAAGAGATTTGATTCGCTTTCTCAACATCCATATGATTGTCCCTCAGGACCTCCATCGCCTTGGCGTTCCACCAGCCGGGCGCCATCCCGGAGTCACAGATGCCCATGTATGCGAACATTGTCTGTGAGACCTCCTTGTTCAGCTCGGCGCTGCTGCGTGCCGCATAGCTCGCGATTACCGCCTTTTGCAGACCGATGGGACAGAGAATCATCGCCGCGACTACCGCGATCGCGATCAGCTTCTTTTTGTCGATGATATGAAGAACCAGCGCGATACAAACCGCTGCCATCACGATCATATTATTGTATTTCAGTAAGACCGATACAGACATCAGGACAACGGCGAGGATCGCGTTGACGATCTTGTCGTCTTGGATAAAGCGGATGACGTGATAGACGCTCCAAACCGAGAACGCGAGACCGAGCAGGATACCGTAGGTGAAGGTAGTCATGAACATCGGCTGGAAGCACAGCGTCAACAGGATCGCGGTCAGGTTGGTGACGGATCGGCGCTGAAATAGCCTTTTGGCGATCATTACCATGCCGACATAAATGAAGTCAAGCGCGATCACGTTCGGAATCTGGAACAGGATATCGCTGCTGGCGGTGCCGAAAATCCGGTACAGGATCTCTGCAAAGAATACATAGCCCAGCTGATAAGGAAAGAAAAGATAGTAGCTGTAATTTCCATAGTAATCGTAGGAGGTATGGAAGCTCTGGTAGGTATTCCTTGCCGCGTCGCGCGCCGTGTTGAGCAGGATCATCGCGTCGCCGCTGGCGATTGATCTGACCAGCGTGATCCACGCCAAAGAGATGATGGTCGATACCAAAAGCATCACGATGACGATAAACCGGGTGCTGACCTTACCGATGGAGATATTCTTCCGCAGCAGGAACAGCGCGCCCAGAATGCTCAGTCCGATCAGCGCCAAATTCCCGAGGAAAAAGTCGTTGTCAAAATTAACGAGCTCCGCATAAGGATTCGCCTGATCAATACGGCAGGTCTGGAGAATACTTCCTACAGACAGAAGCGCGAACAGCACCGCGATCAGGTAGATGGCAAGACAGGAACAGAATTGTACAAATTTGTTTCTCGCGTTTAATGTGTTTTCCACGGCTTTCTCCTTTACAGGCTGAAATCATCCTTGCTGAAGCTTTTCAGGGGCGCCATCCCCTTCGGCTCGCGCATGATGGGATTATATTTGAATTTTTTACATTTTCCGTTTTTCAGCGTTTTATGAACGGTACAGAGCTGGGAGCTCCCCTCCGTCGCAGAGTGTTCACAGTATACGCAGGACGGCGCGATACTGTTGCCGAACAGTTGTTTTTTCATTCTTATTCACCTTAATCATATCAGTTTCCCTTTGTCAAGGGGAGCCGTCACCCGGCGTATAATCCCGGTGACGGGGGCTTGTCTTGCTATTCTCGTGAAATCGGATGACAAGCTCCGTATCATAATTAATCCTAGTATATCATTATATTTTCACTATTGCAAGTCAAAGCGTAACGTAGTATAATATTTTTCTGTATCGTGCTGACGCGATGCTCAAAAATATGATTAACGGTGATGACATGACTTTTCATTCTGATGTTTTTACACTAAACACGGTGGACGGCGTATCGTTCCTGACCTATGACCGACTGTCCCAAATCCCGTTTATCCGTCATGCTTTTTCGACCAAGCTCGGCTCGGGTTCCCGTACCGTTCATCCGATGGATATGAGCTTTGATCATGACGACAGGGAGGCGGTGACCGAGAACTACCGCTTATTCTGTCATGCGGCAGGCTTTGATTACGCGTCGCTGACAGCCTCCTCTCAGGATCATCATTCCTTCGTCAGGGTATGTACCTCGGCGGAAAAGGGGATCGGTATCTATCGCGAGAAGGATATCCTGAGCGTAGACGGCCTGGTGACGATCGAACCGGGGCTGACCTTATGCACCTATTACGCCGATTGCACGCCGCTGTTTTTTGTCGATCCCGTCACTCACGCGATCGGTCTGGCGCATGCCGGCTGGCGCGGTACGGTCGGCAGAATCGCCGCGAAGGTGATTGATACCATGCGCGAGAGCTTCGGCACCGAGCCGGCCGATCTGATATGCGCGGTCGGTCCGAATATCTCTGTCTGCTGTTATGAGATCGACGAGCCTTGTGCAAAGGAATTCAAAGCGCTCGGTCTCGACAGCGACCGCTTCCTTTTCCCGAAGGGCGGCGGCAAATACATGGCGGATATGCTTGAATGCAACCGTCAGATTCTTCTCTCCTGCGGCGTGAAGCCCGAGAATATCGTGCTCAGCGATATTTGTACCATGCACCACAGCGACCTGCTCTGGAGTCATCGGGCGACCAAGGGAGACCGCGGTACCATGTGCGCGATGCTGCGGATCAATCCCGTCAAATAAAACAAAGTCATTCCCGTCAGCGTTAACGCCGGTTCGGGAATGACTTTTTGACTTTATCGCCTGTTTGGAGAAATCCCTTTGATCAATGCCGATCTTTATCATATGAGGACTTTCACCTTGTCACTATGCTACCGCGTTTTGTCAGACGGTAACCCCGAAGGAAACCTTCTCAACCTCAAACGACTTCCCGTTCAGATTTTCCAGACAACCAGCCGGAGAGGTGAAGGCAAAGGTGATTTTATAGGAATATAACGCCTGACGCTTTAACCGGTATCGGGCGTTCAGCTTTCTGTTGCCGTATTTTTCGTCCCCTAACAGCGGATGTCCGATGTGCGCCATGTGCGCGCGGATCTGATGTGTACGGCCGGTATGCAGGAGCACCTCGCACACCGACAGGGCAGGGGAGGGCTTGATCACGGTATATTCGGTGATGATTTTTTTGCAGCCTTCCTTTTCTTTGTCAAAGATCTGTACGGTGTTGGTGCGCTCGTCCTTTCGGTGAAAAGCGGTCAGCACGGCGTGCTTTGGCTTCGGACATCCTTTGACGATACACAGATATCGTTTTTGAAGCTCATTATCCCGAATCTTCTGATTCATCACGCGCAGCGCCTCGGCGTTTTTGGCGGCGATCACGATACCGCCGGTATTCCGGTCGATCCGGTTACACAGCGCCGGGGTAAAGCTCTTGTCGGCTTTCGGATCGTATGCTGACTTTTCATACAGATAGCGCAGGACTCTCAGGTTCAGCGCGTCGGTATCATAGCGATTGTCCTGATGACAGATCACGCCGACCTTCTTGTCGATAAGCAGGATATTGTCATCCTCATAGAGGATATCCAGCTCCTTGCCGGCTTTGAGAAAGTCGTAGCGCTCCTGCTCCTCAAAGAATTCATCCCTGATATAGAAGGTCAGTACGTCGCCCTCATGAAGAAAGACGTCGGGCGGCACCTTCTTGCCGTTGAGCTTGATATATTTGGTTCTCAGGTATTTATACATCAGGGACTTGGGCATGGTCTTAAAGCGCTTTTGGAGAAATTTATCCAGCCGCTGTCCCGCGTCGTTTTTGTGGATCGTCAACTGTCGCATAGTATCACCGAACCCATTGTATCAAATCCCGGCGTGATTTTCAACGGTAACATTTTGAGGGATTTGGCGTATGATGTAGGGAGGTGATGATCATGAAGAGATGTATGAGCTGCAGTGTACCGATTGCGTTTGCGGCAGGTCTGCTTGTCGCGTCGCTGCTGCCGACAAAGGCGGTATGTGTGATCGCGGCGATCGTGATGATCGTCACCTGTATCGCGCGGCGGTGATATGCCGCGGTATCAAGGGAGGCAGCGATGAAGGTAGTGGTACTGGATCATCCGAAGATACTGTCATTTTTCCTCAGAAGAATATACGGTATCAAAAAGGTCAAGGACAATCAGCAGTAAGGACGTACATAAGGCGGCAGTCACCTGCCGCTTTTTTCAATGAAAAGCCGCTGTCGTTTTCACGGCAGCGGAATTTTCTTATTTCGTCAGTCTGAGTATTTGACCGGGATAGATGATATTAGGATCGTCGAGCCGGTTCAGCGACAGCAGGTCGTTGATCTCCAGTCCGTAGCGGTCGGCGATGCTGACCAGCGTATCTCCCGGACGAACGACATAGTAGCGCGGAGAGCGGATATCGTCGATCGGCAGAACGAGCTCCTGACCGGGATAGATCGTATAAGGACATCTTAACCCGTTAGCTTCTGCAATTTCTCTGACGGAGGTGCCGAAAAACTGGGCGATCGCATACAGCGTGTTGCCCGGTCTGACGGTATATGTTACCATTTTTGCCTACTCCCTTCCTTAATTCGTTATTATATGCTATGCTTCTTAGGGCGTTTTGGTGCAGGGCGATTCGGCTAATACAAAAAATAAAGAAATAATATGATGATTATTCTAATTCAGAATTAAATATATATACATTTTTGATATGATAACTATGTATAAATGCGACAAATTGAGGTTGTTAAATTGATTTTAAAACGTATAATTTCACTATTTTTGGTATTGATCATGCTTTGTTCCGTATCGCTCGTCTGTAGCTATGCGGACGAAGAGGCTGAACAAGAAGTTGTCGCAGAGGAAGAACCGACCGAGGAACCGACACAGGCGCCGACGGAACCGCCGACCGAAGAGGAAACCGAACCCCCGACTCAGGCTCCTACGCATCCGCCCACCGAGCCGCCTAAGCCTGACGCCAAAAAGCTCGGGTATGCCGCCTATGCCAAAAAGCTGGATGAAACCGTCTATCGGGATTCCGATTTAGGCGCGACGTATACCGAGGATTATACGACCTTTAAGGTCTGGTCGCCTGCGGCGCAGGACGTCAAGGTTTGCATCTACAAGACCGGCTCCGATGAAGAAGAGGGCTTCAACACGATCGCCGTCAAGCCGATGCAGTATTCCAAGAGCGTCGGTACGTGGTATACCTCGTTAGAGGGCGACTATAAGAATATGTATTACACCTATAAGGTGACGATCGGGAAAGAAACCCACGAGGTTGTCGATCCCTATGCGAAGGCGGTCGGCGTCAACGGTGACCGCGGCATGATCGTCGATCTGAGGGATACCGATCCCGAGGGCTGGTCGGACGATCGCTTTGACCGGGTTGGCAAAGCGACCGACGCGATCGTATGGGAGGTCAGCGTCCGGGACTTTTCTGCCGCCGATACCTCCGGCATCAGCGAGAAGAACCGCGGCAAGTTCCTCGCCTTTACCGAGGGCGATACCAAGCTCGGCACAGCGGAGGACGGCGTATCGACCTGTGTTGCGTATCTCAAGGAGCTCGGCGTCAACTATGTCCAGATCAACCCCTTCTATGATTTCGCTTCTATTGATGAAAGCAAGCTGCCCGACGAGCAGTATAACTGGGGGTATGATCCAAAGAACTATAACGCGCCCGAGGGCTCCTATGCTTCCAACCCCTATGACGGCAGGGTGCGTATCGCGGAATGCAAGCAGATGATCCAAGCGCTCCACAGCGCCGGGATCGGCGTCATCATGGATGTGGTATATAATCATACCTATGCTTCCGAGGATTCCTTCTTTAATCAAATCGTCCCTTCGTATTACTATCGGATCGACGCGAACGGAAAGTGGTCAAACGGCTCCGGCTGCGGCAACGACGTTGCGACCGAGCGCTATATGGTCAGTAAGTTTATCCGCGAATCCGTGCGTTACTGGGCGGAGGAGTATCATATCGACGGCTTTCGCTTTGATTTGATGGGCTTGATGGATGTGAATACGATGAACAGCATCCGTGCCGATCTTGATCAGCTGCCCGAGGGAAACAAGATCATCATGTACGGTGAAGCGTGGAACCTGTCTACGACCGTACCCTCAAACACCCTTTTGGCAACGCAGGAGAACCTATATCAAATGAGCGGTCGTATCGGCGCCTTTAATGATTCCGGTCGTGACGCGATCAAGGGCTCGAACTTCAACGCGGCTGAAAAAGGCTTTGTACAGGATGGCTCCTCCAAGGGCGGCGTCCGCGAAGCGATCGAGGGCACCGGCTCCGGCTGGGCGAAGATTCCCAACCAGTGCGTCAACTACGCCTCGTGCCACGATAACCTGACCTTATACGATAAGCTGACCGCTTCTGTTTATCATGATGAAAAATATACGCAGCGCCGCGAGAATCTTGTCGGGATGAACCGTCTTTCCGCGGCAGCGGTGCTGATGTCGCAGGGTATGCCCTTCATGCTCGCCGGTGAGGAGATGGGCAGGACGAAACAAGGGGATGAGAATTCCTATCAGTCGCCTGTCGAGCTCAATCAGATCGACTGGACCTCACGGTATCGTTTTACCTCCCTGACCGATTATTATCGCGGCCTGATCCAAATCCGTAAGGCGGTTCCTGCCCTGCGTGACGCAAGCGGCGAGCATTCGACAATCGAGTACCTGGACACCGCCCAAAAGAACACCATCGCCTACAGCGTCAGCGGCGAAGCTTCTCCTACGGTGATCGTCGCCCTGAACGGAGACAGCGAAAAATCCTCCAAGGTGACGCTGCCGCAGGGCGATTGGGTAGTGGTGGCGGATGATGCCCGCGCCGGTTTATCCTCGCTCGGCAGCGCGAGCGGTTCTTTGACGCTCAACGCGACCTCCGCCTGTATCCTGATGGACGCAGAAAGCTTCTCATCCCTTGCGCAAGAGGCGCCGGAGTGCTTGCTGTATATCCGCTACAAAGATAAGCGCAGCGACGGAGCGGTCGTCTGTGAAGAGCGCCTCACGGGAAAACAGAAGGAGCGTTATACAGCGACGACGCCGTCCGAGATTCTGTTTAATTATAATATCCTCTCCAAGTCGGCGCTGAGCGGCACCTTCAGCAAGGCTTTTGAGATCGTTGAGGTGGATTGCGAAAGGTATGAGGGCGAATACTCTACCGTCACGATCAAATATCTCGACGCCGATGATAAGCCGCTGGCAAGCACGGTGGTGATGACAAACCGCGTCGGACAACAGTATTTTACGCCGTCGATTCCCGGGGTTAAGGGGTATCGGCTCGACCTGAAAAACCTGCCCGAAAACGGCGCCGGTCGCTATGCGGCCGATTCGATCGAGGTGGTATACCGCTATCAAAAGGAGGATCCGATAGCGGAGAAAAAGGATGCCGAGTACACCTGTCCCGCTAACGTGCTCTATATGGCGGATGACGGAAAAATCCTCGAATTAAAGTCCTATCTGGGCGTTGAGGGCGATATGCTGGAAACCGAGAATCTGGAATTTGACGGATATGAATTCTACGATATCTCCAACGATAACGCCGTGTTCGATCAAAACGAATTGAACGTGATCCTGTTTTACGTCAAGCCCAAGGTGAATTATCTGATGTACCTGTTGATCACCGGCGGCGTGATCCTGCTGATTGTCTGCGCGGCGGTTGCGATACGCGCCTCCAAAAAACGAAAAATGAAGTCGATCGACATCGACGAATAGGGTTATGGATTACAAATAACCTGCTGAGACGTCTTTTCAAAACAGGAAAGGACAGAGGATCCTTCCGGCTTTTCCCGTATTCCTGTCATCAGGCTGCCGGGATTCTCGCTTTAATTGGTTTATGATAATGTTGATTCATAAAAACTACATTTCCATAAAGGAGGAAAATGCATGAAAACAACAAGAAAACTCATCTCTCTGCTTCTGTGCCTTGCGCTCGTTGCTTCGATGATGACGGTGGCGATGGTATCCGCCTCTGCCGCGTCTAATCCCTACAGCGACGCCGCGATGGCGCTGGACGCGGAATATCGCTACGACGGAGAATTAGGCGCGCTCTATTCTCCCGACGCGACCGTCTTTAAGGTCTGGGCTCCGCTGGCGACTGAGGTCAAGCTCAACCGCTATGCGACCGGCTCCGACTCGGAGCCCGGTGCTAAGGATCTCGGCACCGTCGAGATGGAAAAGCTGATGGACGGCGAGCGGTGGACAGGCGTTTGGACGACCTCTGTCAGCGGCGATATCGTCAACACCTACTACACCTACACCATCACCAATCCCCAGCACATCACCGGTAACGCGAGCCCTGTTACCCACGAGACGCAGGACGTTTATTCCCATGCCGTCGGCGTCAACGGCAACCGCTCCATGGTGGTCGATCTCAGCACAACCGATCCTGCCGGCTGGGACAGCGACAGTCACGTGTTCACGGATACCCAGACCGACGCGATCATCTGGGAAATCCACGTCAAGGACTTCTCCTACGCGGAGAATTCCGGCGTCAGCGAAGCGAATCGCGGTAAATTCCTCGGCTTTACCGAGACCGGTACGACGCTGAACAACGAGGGCAATATCGCCACTTGTATTGACTATCTGAAGAACCTGGGCATCACCCATGTTCAGATCAATCCGTTCTACGATTTTGCGACCATTGACGAGACCTCTAAGGACGGCAACGAGTTTAACTGGGGCTACGATCCCAAGAACTACGGCGTTCCCGAGGGCTCCTATTCCTCGAATCCTTACGACGGTAACGTGCGTATCAACGAGTGTAAGCAGATGATTCAGGCGCTGCATGAGGCAGGTATCGGCGTTATCATGGACGTGGTTTATAACCATACCTATTCGGTAGATTCCTGCTTCAACTACTCTGTTCCCGAGTATTATTATCGAATGACCGCCACCGGCGGCTACAGCCAGCAGTCCGGCTGCGGCAACGATACCGCTTCCGAGCGCGCGATGTATCGTAAGTATATGCGCGATATGCTCAAATACTGGACCGAAGAGTATCATATCGACGGCTATCGCTTCGACCTGATGGGTGTTCATGACGGCGAAACGATGAACATGATCCGTGACGATATGGACGCGATCGACTCCCGTATCATCATGTACGGCGAGGGCTGGTCCGGCGATACCGTTTACGATCCCGTTACCTGTTCCGGCACCGCGACCTTTATGGCTGCTCAGACAAATTCCGACAAGATTTCCTCGCGCGTCGGCTTCTTTAACGACCAGATCCGCGACGGTATCAAGGGTAATGTATTCCACGCTGACGAAGGCGGCTTTGTACAGAATCTCAAGACCTCTGCTCCCGGCGTCAACTACGGTATCCGCGCGAACACCGTCGGTAAGGCAAGATGGCACGCCACCACTCCCGAACAGTGCCTGACCTATGCTTCCTGCCACGATAACTACACCCTCTATGATAAGCTGACCTACGTTGATCAGATGGCGCGCGTTTCCGATTATCGCAAGCGCTATACCAACGTCGTCGCTCAGAACAAGCTGACCGGCGCGATCATCAACTCCTGCCAGGGTATCGACTTCCTGCTCGCAGGTGAGGAGATGGGACGCTCCAAGGACGGCGACGAGAACTCCTACAAGAGCCCGGCTACCCTGAACATGATCGACTGGTCGCAGCTGGTCTCCAACGCCGACATCGTCTCTTACTACAGAGGTCTGTTCGAGCTGAGAAAGGTATTCTCTCCCTTTACCGCCAACGTGACGCAGGCTGCCGGCGGTAACTACAGCTATTACTTCGACACATCTTCCACCGGCTCCGTGAACCCGATCGCTTACAGCATCCACAACGACACCGAGGGCGAGTGGAACGAGATTGCCGTGATCTACAACGGCACCAACGCCGAAAAGACCTATTCTTATAACAGGGTGAAAACCGTCGATCCCTCCATCACCAATGACACCGAGTGGGTTATCGTGGTGAACGATAAGCTCGCCGGCGTCAAGAAGCTCGGCGAGGTAAAGGGAAAGACCTTTACCGTTCCGGCATATTCGGCAATGATCGCGGTTGAGAAGAGCACCTTCGAGGCGTGCGCGGTGGCGTCCGATTTCTCTACCGTGACGGTTAACAGCGTCTATGAGAAGGACGGAGCGCGCGAGCTGCTGTCATCCAACAGCCTGATCGGTAAGCCCGGCGAGGGTTATGCGACGCAGGCTGACGATTCGATTCCGCTGCAGTATGAGCTGGATCGCGTCGAGGGCGAAGCGCAGGGTACCTTCAACGGTGAGGATAAGGTTGTTGAGTATATTTATAAAGACTTTGTCCCCGACAGATTCAGAGCACCCTACGGCGACATCAATGATGACGGCGTCGTGGATGTTCTCGATGTTACCCTCCTCCAGCGCTTCCTCGCTTTTATGGCTGATCTGGATGAAGAGCACGAGAAGCGCGGCGACTATGATCAGGACGGCGTGACCGATTCGCCCGACGTGACGCTGCTCCAGCGTTATCTGGTCGGTATGATCGAGCCCGTCTATACTGTTACCACCCGTCATATGGGCAAGAATGACAGCGGTACCGTCAAGTCGATCGGTTCCACTACCGTTGAGACGCTCCGTTACGGCGAAGCCTATCAGACCTCGCCTCAGGCGATCGCTTACTATAAGCTCGACGAAACGCCTGCCAACGCTTCCGGTATCGTCAACAAGGATATTGTGGTCACCTACAACTATTCCTACAGCGTAGCCAGCCCGAAGATGCACGTTAAGCACAGCGGCTCTGAGACATGGAATCCTCACCTCTGGGCATGGGCATACGATCATACCGGCACCGCCATCAACTGCTACGACGGCTGGCCCGGTCTGATGCTCAGCAATCCCGATGAGGACGGATGGTACAACGTGACCTTCCCGATCCCCGGCGGTCTGGATTATTACTTCATCATTAGCAAGAACGGCAATCCGCAGACCAAGGATTACGGTCCGATTTCCTATGATGATTACCCCGAGATCTGGGTAGTGATTGACGACGAGAACGTCGGCAAGAACAATGACTGGTGCAACTTCTACAACTACAATCCCGATACCGAAAACTAAATGACTGATGAAACGAAGGGGCTGTGAAAGCAGCCCCTTCCTTAATGGGTGCATAACCGAGCGCTTCGGCTGTGCGCCCTTTTCATATCAGAAAGAAAAAAGTCTGATAGGAACAAGTATAAACGAAAAAGATTGCATGTCAGCCTGTGTGCCTCATTTTGCTATTACAAAACTGTAATATCATAATTCTTTAAATAGCCTTGATATTCCCGTTTTACTTGTGCTATAATACTTTGTAAATTGTGCAAGTATGACCATTAGCATTTATTTTTCTGTATTGTAAAATAAAAAATTCGGCAGACCGCTTTCGCTCTGCCGCGTTTGGGGGAATCAATATGCCTTTATGCATGGGATGTTTAAATGAGATACCCGCCGCCGATTCGGTATGTAAGGTATGCGGCTTCGATAATTCCGAGAAGCAGACCGCACCCTTCCTGCCTTACGGAACGGTTTTGAATCATAAATATGTTGTCGCGAAGAACCTTGATACCAACGGGGAAAGCACCCGGTATCTCGGCTATGATAAAACCAACGGCAAGGTGCTTTCGATCCGTGAGTTCCTGCCGATCGGTCTGTTTGACCGCGGTGATGATGAAACCAAGCTCTTTGTCACACCGCAGGATAAGAGCAGCTTCACTCAGGCGCTCGAGGATTTCACCTCTTATTATGAGACCTTGAACACGCTGACCGATAAAGCGGCGATGCTGAATATCGAGGATATCTTCACCGAGAACGGCACCGCCTATGTGATCGAAGAAAACGACGATCTCATCTCCTTTACCGAGTATATCGAGCATCACGGCGGTCACCTCGAGTGGGATACGGCGCGTCCGCTGTTCATGCCGATCATCACCCTGATCGAGAATATCCATAAGCTCGGGATCGGTCATTATGCGATTTCGCCTTCCAACCTCTATGTGACCTCTGCCGGTAAGCTCAAGCTGGGCGGCTTTTCGACCGAGAATGAGCGTAAGCGCGGTACGATGCTCAAATCTCAGCTCTACGGCGGCTGTGCGGCGCCCGAACAGTATCAGAATAACGCAACGCTTGATGTTGCCACCGATATTTACGGCTTAACGGCTACCCTCTTTTATGCGCTGACCGGCAATCTGCCTGCCTCCGCGAAGGAACGCGAGAAGGACGCGCGGCTCCTGATCAGTACCAATACCGTCAAGCGCCTGCCGCCTCATGTGGTAACCGCTCTTGCCAACGGTTTACAGATGAAGAGCGAAGCGCGTATCTCTGATTTTGACGAGCTCAGAGCGCAGCTCTCTGTGTCATCTACCGTACAGGCGATTCAGGATGAAATCTCCCGTACCGCCAGCATGACGCCGATCCAAAAAGAGGCGGAGCGTTCCAAATCCGGGGTGAATCCTACCGCTGTCGGCTTGGTCGCGACCTTAGTTGCGCTGCTTGTCTTTGCGGCGATCGGCTTGTTATGGTTGCCGACGAACCCTCTGATGGGATTATTTACGAACGGCTCTACTGTTCCGGCGACGCTTCCTGCTCCTACCGAGGATTGGACCGGTCCCGTGATGGCGGATTATACCGGTCAGAAGCTTGACGACGTGAAGGCTGCCTTCCAGGGGGCGGTCAAGGTATCCGCTGACGGTGATTTCAGCGATACCGTACCGAAGGGTAATATCATTTCTCAGGAGCCGCCGGCAGGTTCTCCGATCATGGATACCGGAAGCGAAGCGGTTCTGTATGTCGTCGTCAGTAAGGGACCGCAGATGGTTGAGCTGCCCGACGTAGTCGGTAAGTCCTATACCGCCGCAGCCGAAGAGCTGACGAATCTCGGCTTGGTCGCTTTACAGGAGGTCGAGTACAATTCGACCGTTGCCGAAGGAAAGGTAATCGAGATCATCAGCCACCAGGCAGGCGATAAGATCGAAGCCGGTTCGGAGATTACCGTCAAGGTTTCGTTAGGAAAAGAAAAGACCGGTTCTTCAAACTAATGTGAAGCTGACGATGATGAACCTCGTATGCGGTTTGCCGCGTCAGACGTGAATGATCGTTAGCGGTCTAATGATTGAATATTTGTATAAGAAAAGGGGCTGTGAAAAAACAACCACCGTCATCGCGAGGAGCACAGCGACTTGGCGATCCTCTCAGGCTTCATCTGACCTTTGTAGGATTGCCACGGGCTAACCCCTCGCCATGACTGCGTTTTTTCACAGTCCCTTATTTGCTTTCATGTTGATATCGCTTATACTAATCCTTAATAAAAACCTTTATCATCTATTGCGATAAATTCCGCATAGCTTTGTTGAGCTCCTTGACATACGACAGTATG
>CADBUN010000145.1 GCA_902797825.1 uncultured Ruminococcus sp.
CCTTCCTTTTTACACGTTCGGTAGAGCTCGATGACCTCGAGATCGACCTCTTCCCCGTCGCCGAGGAAAAAGAGATCGACAAAATCGGTGATGGGCTCCGGATTACAGGCACAGGGACCGCCGGCAACGACGATATGCTTGAGCTCATGCCTGTCCTTTGACAAAAGCGGAATCTTCCCGAGGCTCAGCATATTCAGAATATTGCTGTAGCTGAGCTCATACTGCAGGGTAAAGCCGATGAAGTCGAATTCTGTCAGCGAATCGCCGGATTCCAGCGCATAGAGCGGAATATCATGGGCGCGCATCTGTTCTTCCATATCCATCCACGGCGCAAAGACGCGCTCGCACCAAATGTACGGCTTCTCGTTGAACAGGCTGTAGAGGATCTTGATCCCGAGGTGCGACATCCCGATCTCGTAGGTATCGGGGAAGCAGAACGCAAACCGCACGTCAACCTCCTGCTTGTCCTTGATCACGGCGCCCAGCTCGCCGCCGACATAGCGGCCGGGCTTTTGCACCTTCAGGAGCAGTTTTTCGATTCTTTCAGGGTACATGGCTTCTCCTACTTCTTCAAAAATAATATCGCTGTCAGATACAGCGAAGCGAATAACAGCGAATAATTATAGCCGCTGTTGAATAAGATAACGATCCCTGCCGTCATCAGCGGCAGCAGGATCACAAAGGTCGCCGTTTTCAGCACCGCGTCACAGATGCGCGGTGAACAGCGGCGCATCAGACAAAGCTTCAGTAAATGGCCGCCGTCGAGACTCAAAAGCGGCAGCAGGTTGAACAGCCCGAGCGCCAAATGCGGCAGACAGAGCGTCAGGCTGAACGGGTACAGCAACGCGGCAAGCAGTAGATTCGCCGCAGGTCCCCCCAGCGTTATCAGGACGTCTGCCGAAAAGGACGGCGCCTCATCCGCTTCGATCAGCGCGTCAAACAGCCTGAGCCGGACGCGCCGCACACGCACGCCGCACAGCCGCATCATCAGCACATGACCGAGCTCGTGGATCGCCGCCGCCAAAAAGCAGCACAGCACCCGATACTCCCGGTCCAGCAGGAGCACGGTGGTCAACGCCGCGGCGACCTCAAAGCCGACGATCAGCTCAATCTTCGCGACGCGCAGCTTCATCCGGCGTTGCCTGTACCGTCACGGCGTTGGGAGCCAAGAGCCCCCGGAGCTCCTCGGCGCTGAAAAGCTCTTGTGAGACCACGGGCTTTTGGAGCTCTTCGCGATAAAAGTCCATAAACCGATAATAGCCCTCGCTGTCCATCGCCTTCAAGAGAAACAGCACCAGCGCCGCCGCCAAGCAGACCACAAGACGGATCACGGTCAACAGTGGAAGGGCTCGCCCGGGGATTTTGGAACCGGCTGCCGCGTCGGGCTGCGCTTCATCGAGCGGCGGCTCTGAGTCATCCGGCACGGCGCTTTCGGCAAGGGGAGCGGCTTCACGCCAGCCCTCTTCATAGATGATCTCGCTGTGTTTGATTTCGCTCATAACATCACCCCATTTATTGTATGTGGGGTGAGAGAGGACTATGACAGCTTGCTGAACTCCTTCTTCCTCAGCTTCAGGAAGAATACGACCGCCACACCCAGGCAGAAGATCTCGGCGATCGGGAACGCGTACCACATCGCGACCATATTGATCTTGGACAGGAGGAACGCGACCGGGAGCAGGACGACCAGCTGGCGCATGACAGACATCGCCATGCTGTAAAAGCCCTTGCCGACCGCCTGGAACAGGGTAGCGAACATAATGCCGACCGCCGCGAACATGAACGAAAGGCTGATGATACGCAGCACCGGCACGCCGACCTCCGCCAGCAGGGCGTTCGACGCCGCGTTTGACGCGTCGCCCGATTCAAAGAGCGACAGCAGCCACCCCGGCGCAAGCTGGAACAGCAGCGTCCCTGCCGCCATGATGGCGGCGGCGATGATAATGCCCAGCCGAAAGGCGGAATACATACGCTTTTTATCTCTTGCGCCGTAATTGTAGCCGATGATCGGAGACACGCCCTGGTTAAGACCGAATACCGGCATAAAGACGAAGCTTTGCAGCTTAAAATAGATACCGAAGGCGTTGATATACGCGGCGGTATAGGCGGCGGAGATCTTGGCTAAGGAGATGATCGCGTTGATCCCCGATACCATCACCGAGCCGATGCACTGCATGATGATCGCCGGGAAGCCGACCGCATAGATGTTTTTGAGAACCGGCTTCTGCAGGCGGAAGCCCTTGAAGGTGATCTTGATCTCATGCTTTCTGACAAAGAGCACGATTAGGATAAAGGTCATCGAACAGATCTGACCGAATACGGTCGCGATCGCCGCGCCCGTCACGCCCATCCGCGGAAAGAAGCCGATCCCGAAGATCAGCAGCGGATCGAAAATGATATTCACCACCGCGCCGAGCGTTTGCGTCAGCATCGGGAAGATCATGTTGCCCGTAGACTGGAGAATCTTCTCGCCCATACAGGAGATCATCATCCCGAAGGATACACACATCACGATCGTCAGATAGCTTGTGCCGTCGTTGATGACGTCGGTATCGGCGGTAAACATCGAGATAAACGGCCGCGAGACCGTCAGCCCGAGCAGCAAAAAGACCAGCCAGTTGAATACCGCCAGCACCAAGCCGGTCGTCGCGGCGGTATTCGCCTCGTGATAATTCTTCGCGCCGAGGCGACGGGCGATCAGCGAGTTCACGCCGACTGCCGTACCCACGCCGAAGGAGATCAGGATCATCTGCAGCGGATATGCCAGCGACACCGCCTGCAGCGCGTCGGGAGAATACCGCGCGACAAAGATGCTGTCCACAACGTTATACAGCGCCTGGATCATCATCGAAAACATCGCCGGCAGCGACATCCCCAGCAGCAGGGGCAGCATCGGCTTTACGCCCATTTTATTTTGAGATAATTCACTCACGATAATACCTTCCTTCTGAATTTCCCTCACACGATCAAATTGTACAGACTATGCGGCTTTCTTCCTGTGCGTGATCAGCCGGATCACACCAAAGACGATCAGCGCTCCGCACAGCACGCCTGAGGAATCCAGCAGCACGTCGGAGAGCTGGCAGGAGCGCCCCGCGGAGGAGAGCTGGATCAGCTCATCGCATACCGCGACAACGATCCCGGCGCCCAGCGCCGCAAGCAAAGCCGACACGCGCCGATGGAGATACAAATACATCGTCACACACAGGAAAACGCCCAGCACCGTGTATTCGGTAAAATGCGCCGTCTTTCGGATCATGTGATCCGAGACGACATAGTCGATACGCAGCGAACACAGCAGGCGGTTGATCAGATTCACAAACGTTCCGCTCTCCTGTTCGGAGGTATCGGCGTTCTGCATCGAGCGGAAAAAGATGAACGCGACGACAGCCACGCTGAGTACGGTCATTACGATCCGCGCCGCCCATAGTTTTTTATCCTTCATCATACACCTAAAAAAAGATTATTTCATAGTAAAGCAGTATTATTTTAAACAATTCCGCATAAGATGTCAAACAGATTCCTGTAAGTTTTCATGATAAGCCAAATAAGTGTTGAAATAGGGTTGTTTTTCAGTTATAATGCTTAGTAGTCACTGATTCGGCGGGTGCTTCAAGCCTGTCGGCTTCCGTGTCCTTTAAAAATCCTTCACTGTTAAAGGAGAAACCTATGCTCAACTATATT
The DNA here is from genome assembly GCA_902797825.1 of uncultured Ruminococcus sp. GTDB lineage: Bacteria > Bacillota > Clostridia > Oscillospirales > Acutalibacteraceae > Ruminococcoides. The sequence goes on from CADBUN010000145.1 coordinate 3,685, forward strand.
ATCGTCTTTTTGATTTCCATGGTGCCGCTGATTGAGCTGCGCGGCGCGATCCCCTATGCCGTCGGTATGCACTGTAACATGGTCGTCGCCTACATCGTCGCCATCATCGGCAATATGCTGCCCGTCCCGTTCATCTATCTGTTCGCCAGAAAGGTGCTCGAATGGGGCAAGGATAAGAAAGTGATCGGCAAGTTCTTTACCTTCTGTCTCGAAAAGGGCGAAAAGGGCGGCAGAAAGCTGCAGGCGAAGGCAGGCAAAGGGCTGTTTATCGCGCTGATGCTGTTCGTCGGTATTCCGCTTCCCGGTACCGGCGCATGGACGGGAACGCTTGCGGCGTCTATGCTCGACATGGACTTTAAACAGAGTATCACCGCCGTCATGCTGGGCGTTATCATCGCCGGCGTTATTATGGGACTTGCTTCGATGGGCGTATTCGGCGCGATCGGCGCGATCTTCGCCCCCAAGGCATGAGGAAACAACGCGTCTTTGCGGCGGTCATCGGCGGCGGCGCTTCGGGCATGATGTGCGCCGTCAGAGCCGCCGAACGATACCGAGACCGAAAGCTCGTCATCCTCGAGAAGGCTGACCGCGTCGGAAAGAAGCTCCTCGTCACCGGAAACGGCAGATGCAACCTCAGCCACGTCGGCGCCGGTGCGGCGAGCTATCACGGCGAGGGAAGCGGCGAGTTGATTCATCTTCTTTTTCGGAAGTATCATGATCAGGCAGTCCTGTCCGCCTTTCGTGCGCTCGGGCTGCTGACGCATACCGACAGCGAGGGCAGAGTCTATCCTCTGTCGAACCAAGCCGCCTCCGTGCTGGACGTGCTGCGCCGCCGTCTGGCTCAGCTGGGGGTTGAAGAAATCTGCTCCGCCGAACTGCAAAACATTCAAAAAACCGCCGAGGGCTACGAGATTGCCGCGGCGGATCGCTGTATTTGCGCCGAAAAAGTCATCATCGCCACCGGCGGTAAGGCGGATTATGCAGGACGTGAAAGCGGCAGCCGTGAGCTGCTGCGCTCGCTGGGGCTGAGCATGAGTCGCCTGAGCCCTTCCCTGTCGCCCGTTACGGTCAAGAGCGAGCTGCTGCGGTCGCTCAAGGGCATCCGCGCCTCGGCGCAGGTCAGCCTGATCGAGCGTCAAAGGATCATCAAGACCGAACGCGGCGAGGTACAGTTTACCGAAAACGCCCTGTCGGGCATCTGTGTATTCAACCTCTCGCGCAGGGGCAACCTCGGCGGCTGTGAGCTCAGCCTGAATCTATTGCCCGACTTTTCACAGGATCAGATCATAGCGGAAATCGACACGCGGCTCCGACGGGATCCGAACGCTCCCGTGAGCGAAATCTTCACCGGGATGTTCCATAAGAATCTCGGTCTCGCGCTGATCAAGGCGAGCGGGCTCAAGCCCTCAACGCCTTGTCATCATATTTCCGATAAAGAAATAAAAGTCTTATGCCGCCGGCTTTCCGACTGGCGCTTTGACTGTGAAGAAAACCGTGATTTTAAGAAATCGCAGGTCACGGCAGGCGGCGTCCGCCTGAACGAGATCGACTTTCATACCTTTGAAAGCAAGCGCCACCGCGGCTTGTATATCATCGGCGAAGCGCTCGATGTAGACGGCGACTGCGGCGGCTATAACCTGCAATTCGCCTTTGCGAGCGGCTTATGCGCGGGGGACAGCCTATGATCCGAATCAGCAACCTTCGCCTGCCGCTGGGCTATGACGATGAGGATATCCGCAGCGCCTGCGCCAAGGAGCTGCGCATCTCAACGAAAGCGATCGTCAAAGCGTCTCTCTATCGCCGCTCCATCGACGCGCGGCACAAGGATGACATCCACTATACAACGAGCGTTGACGTGACGCTCGACGGTAACGAAGCGGCGGCGCTGGGCAAGGCAAAATGCAAGAACGCCGTGATCACCGAGCCCTACCGCTATCTCCCCCTGAAACCGAAAAACAGCCAGAAACGACCGCTGATCGTCGGAACGGGGCCGGCAGGGCTGTTCTGCGCCCTGATCTTGGCGCAGAGCGGCATCCGTCCGATCGTGATCGAACGCGGATCGCGCGTCGAAGAACGGACGAAGGCGGTCAGCCGGATGTGGCATGAGGCACGGCTCGACACCGAATGTAACGTACAGTTCGGCGAAGGCGGCGCCGGAACCTTCTCGGACGGCAAGCTCAACACCGGCACCAAGGACGGCAGAGCGCGCAAGGTGCTCCTCGAATTTGCCGCCCACGGCGCGCCCGAAGAGATTTTATATAACGCAAAGCCGCATATCGGCACCGATAAGCTGCGCGATACGGTGAAGCAACTCCGGGAGGAGCTGCTCTCCCTCGGGGCGGAGATTTATTTTGATACCAAGCTGACCGATATCCGCACCCTTGACGGCAGGATCATCGCCGCCGAGGTAGAGAACAAGGGCGCCAAACGGCTGATCGACTGTGACGAGCTTGTTCTCGCCGTGGGACACAGCGCGCGCGATACCTTCGAGCTGATCCACCGGCTGGGCGTCCGTACCGAGCCGAAGCCGTTTTCGGTCGGGGTACGCATCGAGCATCTGAGAGAAAGGATTGACCGCTCCCAGTACGGCGCCGCATACCATAAGCTCCCGGCGGCTTACTATAAACAGGTCGTCCACCTCAAAAACGGCAGGGGCGTCTACACCTTCTGTATGTGTCCGGGCGGCGCGGTCGTCGCGGCACAAAGCGAAGCAAACAGCGTCGTCACCAACGGTATGAGCGAATTCGCGCGCGATATGGTCAACTCGAACGCGGCGCTGCTGGTATCCGTGAATCCGGACGATATCCGCGGCGAGCACGCGCTCAAGGGGATGTACTGGCAACGTGAGCTCGAATACAAGGCGTTTATCGCCGGCGGCGGCGATTACCGCGCGCCGGTCGCGCGCGTCGGCGATTTCCTTCGCGGCGAACAATCCACCACCCTCGGCGCGGTCACGCCGAGCTACCTGCCGGGGACGCGCTTTTCGCGGATGGACGCGATTCTGCCGCCGTTCGTGACGGATTCGCTGCGTGAGGCGATCCCCCTGATCGACCGCAGGCTGCACAGCTTTGGCCATCCCGACGCGATCCTGACCGCCGTTGAAAGCCGCTCCTCCTCCCCCATCCGCATCCTGCGCGGCGAGGATATGCAGAGCGTCAGCCTCAAGGGGCTGTATCCCTGCGGCGAGGGCGCCGGCTACGCAGGCGGCATCATCTCCGCCGCCGTTGACGGCATCAAGATAGCCGAAGCCATTATATCAACATAAAAGAAGCTGTGAAAAAACACTGTCATTGCGAGGGCTTGACAACGCGTCCTTGCGATGACGATGGTCGTTTTTTCACAGCTTTTCTGATTGATAACGTTATTGATGATATACTTCTATCTCTGTGCTTTGATATATCGAATAGATCAGGCATTCCTTCACCGGGAGCCCGAGGCAGGCTTCCATCGCGTCCTTATACAGCATCAGCTGGGCGGTATAGCGCTCGGCGAGAATCTCGGGCTCCTTGACGCGATCGGTCTTATAATCGACGATCACCAGCTCGCCGTCCTCTACAAACGCCAAGTCCACCGCTCCCTGCAGGATCACCTCTTCCTCGCGAAAGGCTTCGTCGATAGAGGGATCGATCCGCTTTGCCGGGATCTTGACATTAAAGCGATATTCCTTATACACCGCCTCGGCGTTCAGACAGCGCGTGACCGTCTCGCTGTTGAGAAAGCGCCGCGCCCGATCGAGATCGACGACCTTCGACTGTGCCTCGGAGAGATAGCCGTCAGCTGTCAGCTGTTCGAGCTGTCGGCGGATATCCTCCCTTGCGGCTGAGAAATCGACATACTGCATGAACGCGTGCAGGGCGGTACCCTTCTCGGCGGCGGTGAGCGTTTCGCCCTGTAAAAAGGCAGGACGATCCAGATGACGGTCATAGCGCTCTTCGGTCATGCGATGCGCCAGCTCAGACGCCGCGACCTTGACGGGCAGGGCGCCGAGCGCTTCATACGGGTAGCGAAACGCGGCGTGCTGTTTGAGGATATCGGTCACGGACGTATCGCCCGGCGTTGTCAAAGGCTCTTGGACGGGTTCGTTTTGATCTATGGCGTCAAAGGGCTTGTCGATCACCTGACAGCGCAGATGAAACTCCGCCTGCGGCTCATAATCCGCCTCTACCCCGGCATAATCGCGCAGGGGAGCGCCGTCGGGGTGGAGCAGGGCGCACATCATCAGCCAGTCGAACAGCGACGAAGCGGAGCGCACCGCAAAGGGCGAAATCTCACGCTGACCGGCGAGCTTCTTCGCCGCCGTTTGGATGGCGCTTGCGGCGGAGCGTGAGGGCGTCGCCAGCATAATCAGCCGCTGTTTCGCGCGCGTCATCGCCACATACAGGACGCGCAGCTCCTCGCTCATCTCGTCACGGCTCTTTTCCATCGCCAGCGCGCTGCGCGGCATGGTATTGAAGTTGGCGGAAAGCGCCGGATCGTAGAGCTTTTGGGCATAGCCGTAGCGCGAATGGAGCAGCACCGACCGCGAGGTATCGGAAACGAAGCGGCGCGCGGTATTCGCCAAAAAGCATACGGGAAACTCGAGCCCCTTGGACGCATGAACGGTCATCAGCTCTACGCCGAAATCACCGCCGCTGTCCCGCACGGCAGACGGCAGATCGGAGCCGTCCTCCGTCAGTCGATCAAGATAGGTCACAAATGCCGACAGTCCGCGACGGGTATTCTGTTCAAAGGTGCGCGCATAATCGAGCAGCAGGCGCAGGTTGCCGACCGCCGCTCCCGTGCTGTCGGACGCCGAGACAATCGCCATGAACGAGGATCGCTCGAAGATCACCGTGATCAGCCGGTACAGCGGCATCGTCGCGGATAATCCGCGGTAATACGCCAGCTCCTGCAGGAACGCGCGGCTCTTTTGATTGCCTTGTTCCGCGTCCAGCGTAATCGCCGCGAAGAGAGAGCCCTTGCGCTGACCGATACGGATACGCGCGAGGTCGTCTTCGTCAAACGCGAATACAGGGCTCATGACGACGGACAACAGCTCGATATCCAGCGCCGGGTTATTAATCACGCGCAGCAGGTTCGTCATCAGCATGATCTCCCGCGCGCCCAGGAAGCCGGCGCTGCTCTCGCTGTGAGCAGGAACGCCGTACAGCTCGAACACCTCGCGGTAGACGGCGCCGTAGGAGGACAAATTGCGCATCAATACCGCAAAATCGCTGATCGTCACGGGGCGATACCGATCGCCGTCCTTCACGGAATACCCTTCGTCGATCATCTGACGGATTCGCAGGGCGATATAGCGCGCCTCGGCAACAGCCGCGTCCTCCTCCCCCACGGCTTCCTTGTCGATGATCACAAGCTCCGCGGCAGGCTCCTTCTGCGGCGCATAGGTCGCGCCGGGGAAGAGCTGTTCTTCTTCATTATATTCGATATCGCCGACCGCCGTGGACATCAGCTTCCGGAAGAAGAAATTGACGGCGGAGAGGATTCCGCTGTCGCTTCTGAAATTCTTTTCAAGAATTATTTTTGTCGGGAATACCGGCGACTCTCTGTGATAGAGCGTCGCGTTATTTTTTCTTTTTAAGAACAATTCCGGCATTGCCTGACGGAAGCCGTAGATGCTCTGCTTCACGTCGCCGACGACAAACAGGTTGGTTTCATCCCGGGACACGGTCTTGAAGATCGTATCCTGTACCTCGTTCGCGTCCTGATACTCATCGACCATGATATAGTCGAACCGCGAACGAATCTCCTGCGCCACGACAGAGGGCGCCATCGTCTCCCGATCAACGATCAGCGACAGCACCCAGTGTTCGATGTCGGCATAATCCGCTACGCCGTGCTCGCGCTTTAAGATCGCATAGTGCTTTTCGAACAGCGTGACTGCCTTAAAGATTTGTTCGGTATAATCCTTCAGCCGTTCGATCTCATACAGACACATCGACGCTTCCTGCGCATAGCATTTTTGCAGGGTTTTGACGGTATTCTTGAACACATCGCGCGCCGATGCGGCGGCGAGCTTGAGCGGATTGTCCGCATAACCGCGCGGCGTAGACAGCCTGCCGGCGTCAAAGGACAAGAGAACATCGCGGATATCGTCCCAGCCCTTATGCGCTACCGCGTCGTGCAGCCGTTCGGTAAAGAGGCGGTAGGTATCAAAGAGGGGGAACATCGCCTGATGCAGCTTTTCGTCCAAAGAGATCGCGTCGATCGCGCGTTCATTCAAGACGTTCAGATAATCGGCAGCCTCACGCGCATACTCGGCGATGATGCTCCCCCAGACCGTATCGGCTACATCGGTAAAATCGGTATAGTACGAGAGCTTCTCGTTCAGCCAGCGCTCGGGGAAGGGATGCGAGCGCAGGAAATCATATAACTGAAAAATGTTATCCTCCAAACGGCTGTCGTCACGCGCCGAGGCGAAGGTTTCGACCAACCGGTGGAATTTGGGATCCTTCTCGGCATACAGCAGATCGAGCGTCAGGCGCATGGCGTCGTTTCGGATTACGCTCAGCTCGCCGCTGTCCGCGATACGGATATTGCGGTCGATATCGAGCAGATACGAATACTCCTTGCACAGGGACATACAGAACGCGTCCACCGTCGAGATATGCGCCTTGGACAGCAGGGACTGCTGACGGATCAAAAAGGCGTTGGACGGATCGGCGCGAAGGCGCTCGGCAAGGGCTTCCTTCAGCCTGACCTTCAGCTCAGCCGCCGCCTTGCGCGTATACGTAACGACCAACAGGCGATCGGCGTCGGTGCCGTTTTCGCTGTCGGTGATCAGGCGGATCACGCGTTCGACCAGTACGGCGGTCTTGCCCGAGCCTGCGGCGGCGGACACGATCACCGAGCCGCCCCGTGCCTCGATCGCGTCAAGCTGGTGTTCAGTCCATCTTCGTTCCACCGGTATCCACCTCCCGTTTCATTTCTTCCATCACCTCTTCGGCGCTTCGGTCGATCGCCTCGCGGCAGGGATCGTCCTCCCCGTGCAGACAGACCGACTGATACGCACAGTAAGCACAGCCGTCATAGCTCTTGCCCTTGAGCGGCAGGGCGGCGGTATCGCCGTCATACAGAGACTGCGCCATCTGCCTGAGCAGGGCGTCGATGCGGCGAAAGACCGCGCCCATCTCCTCGAGCGACGCCAGGCTTCCGGCGTTGGCGACGACGGAGCCGTCCTTGAGCTTCGCGGGGATGTACACACCCTTGCCGTCGTGCTCCATATGCGTGATGACGGCGGCTTCGTCAAGGATCACGCCCTTCATCGCGTATTTCTTCATCACCTCGGCGCGAATCTTCTGTTCCGGCGTATCGGGATCGGCGGCAACCGACGGCGTGACCGCAGGCATATACAAAACGCCTGCCGGGGTGATCGCGCCGTAGCGCGCGCCGCCGTTCTCGCGGATCGCATAGAGATAGATGAACATTTGCAGATTTAAGCCATAAAGCAAATCGTTGATATTGAATTGTTTCGTACCGGTCTTATAATCAATCACGCGGAGATACCGCTGACCGTCCGCGTCACAGCAATCGACGCGATCGACGCTGCCGCGTACCGACAGGCTCAGCCCATCATCCAGCGCTACCGTATATTCGGGAATATCCTCGCCGACGCCGAGCTCAAAATCGACCGGGATAAAGTCGCTCTGTCCGAGTTCCCGCGTCATATGGTATACCAGCTTCGTCGCGGACGCCTTGGTACGATACAAGAGGTACAAAAAGCGCTCCGACTTATCCGCCGTACCGCCGAAATGCGTTTCGATATACGCATCGAGGATCTCGGACACGATATCGGAGATCGCGGCTTCGTCCATATGGGTGAAGCTTTCGCGGTTGTAGCGCCCGAAGAATACCTCAAAGATATGGTGCATGAGCGTGCCGTATTCCAGCGCGTCAACCGTCGCGCGGCGGCGCTCGCGGATATGCAGACCGTACTCGCAGAACCAGCGGAACGGACATTTATGATAGACGTCGATCTTGGTGGATGAAAGGCGCAGCCGGTTGCCGTAGAGCTTTCGCGCCAACGTCACGTCGCTGATATGCCGCGCCTGACGGTTCAGGACGCTTTCGATCGAGCGGATGATATCCCGGTACGCTTCATCCTCTTTAAAATACGCTTTCAGTGCCGTGATCGCCGGCGAGCGGCTGTGATAACGGCTGACGAGGTAATCAAAGGCGGCGCGTTTACTGCGCAGGCGCTCCTCCGTCGGCACGGTATCGTAATTGATGAACCGATGTGCCGGGAGAGAAGCCTCGAGCTCGCCGAGCATATCGGAGGGCATCAAAAGCTCGCCGCGCATATCTGTCGCCGGAAAGCTGACATACAGCCGTTCCCGGGCGGCAGTCAGCGCAGAATAGGCATAGTATCGCTCGGTCGCGATCAGCTCTTCGACCGAATCGGACAGCGGCAGCTGCAGCCGCTCCTTGAGCCGAACGCGCTCATCATCGGTGAATACGCCGGCTTCTACCGGTGTATGCGGAAACTCGCCCTCCAAAGCGCCGATCAGGAACACCGCCCGTTTATCCGAAATCAGGGTGCGGTCAGCGGTCGAGACGTCTACCTCGTCGGCGGTATGGGGGATCGTGCTGACCTCAGAAGCGGCAAAATTGGTATATAACAGCTCAGAGAAGCGCTTGGCGCTCAGGCGGTAGCTGCCGATCACCGAGACGGTCTTATCAAGAATACCGCACAGGACGTTCCACATCCGGATCAGCTCCTTGGCGAGCGTCTCCTCCCCCTGCGCTTCGTAGGTATCGCAAAGCGCGCCGATGTTATCATCGACCTTCAAATCGTACAAGAGCTTCATCAGCGATTTGGCGATCGTCCTGCCGTCGGTATCCCGTACCGCCCCGGCAAAGCCCCTGAGCTTTCGGACGATGTCCGCCCGCAGGGCTTCGATCCGCCGCAGGCGCTGCGCCTGCTCATCGCTCATCTCGTCCGCAAAGCCGTCCGGCGCTTTGGTGAAGGGTTCATCAAAGCCTCGTCCGCTGATATCCCAGACGAACAGATAGTTTTCAAATTCCGCGATTTCGGCGACCGAGTAAGAGCACAGACCGGTTTTCAGCAGCATCAGCACATCCTCGCGCTGAAAGCCGCGGTTCACGATGTTGAAGGCAGCCGTTACCAGCCGCACCAAGGGTACGGCGTCGATATTTCGGGGCTGATCCATGAAACAGCGGATCCCGTATTTTTCAAAGCAAGGCTCGAGGATCCCGGCATAGGGCTCGGTCGCGCGCGCGATCACCGCGATATCGCGATAACGATATCCCTCCTCGACCAGCTGACGGATCGTCCGCGCGACAAAATCACATTCATCATAGCTGCCCGACGCACGGTACACGGTCACCGCGTCGGTTTCGTCCGGATAAGCTTCCTTTTCCGGACGGTAGACATTCTCCTCCAGCGCCGCCAGCGCTTCATCACGGAAGCGATAGGTCGTATGTAAGGCTGTATGCGGCGCGACCTCGACCGCGTATGACTGCGCCATTCGAACCAGTCGGGCGCGCGTGCGGCGCGGGACAAAGAACAAGCTCGCGCTGTCCTCACGACCGTCATCCGTCAAAGCGACATACATCTCGGCGCACATCGTCATCAGCCGCTCGACGACCTCATACTCCTGCGCCGTAAAGCCGTAAAACGCGTCGAGCGCGATCGTATACCCCTCAAACAGCCTGTCCCTGAGCAGCAGCTCGCCGACCTTCGTCAGCGAATCGAGCGGATCCATATAGCTGCGCTCCATAATCGCCTGATAGGCGTCATAAACCAGCGCGGTATCGTTGAGCTTGCCGCGCAGGGTATCGTCCTCTACCTCCTGCGCCGCCCGTCGGAGCGTCTCGGCGCTCAGGACACACTTCTTATACTCCTTGACGGCAGAGAGCATCATCTCGCGCGTATCCTCGGCGTCGGCACGCGCGCCGAACACCGTCAAACTGTCGCCGACCTGTTCGAGCGCAAGGCTCATCACCAGATGGCGAATCCCGTCATCGGCAAAGGACGAGAAGCGGTTCCCCGTCCTTTCAAACACATAATCACACAGGCGCGAAAAGCCAAGCACCAGAATACGGCGCGAGAGCGCCGGCCCCAGCAGATCGAGAAACCGCGCCTCGGTCTCGAACGAAATCTGATCCGGTACCAAAAACAAGAGCTTTTCTTCACCGCCGCGCGCAAGCTCAGCGAACTTGCGGCGCAGGTGTTCACTTTTTCCGCAGCCGGAACGGCCTAATACAAAATGCAGCATAGCGCCTCCGCAGGTTAAGCGGTTTATCCCGCTGTTGACCTATTGATTCAGTGACCGGTGGCAAGTGACCGGCGACCGGTTTTGATGGGTGTAATAGCTGTGCGAGAGTAAAGTGTCCGACAAACGCTTTAGTGCTTGCACCGGGGAAGCTTATTCACGAAAACGGGCGCGGATGCCCTCCCAATACTCGACGAGCTTGAAGCGAAAATCGTACCTTTCGCCGGTCACGACCTGGTACTCGCCGGTATCCAGCGATTCCTTCATATCGCGCTCGCTCGCCGCGCCGACGCACAGCGACGGGTACATCACGCACCACCAGTTCTGACCTTCTCCGCCGCCGATGGTCAGGCGCAGGGCGTCGTAGCTGCCTGCCGGCAGGGTGAAGTCATCATAATACCGGGTGTTAAAAAACATCTCGCCGACCTCGGCGCGCACCGGATAATCAAAGCCGCGGCGGCGAATCTCAGCGGCGGCGAGGCGTTCGATCTCAGGCAGGTGATCGCGCGTGATCGCGAGCGCTTCTTCCTTCCCCTTACAGCCGTTATAATAGGCGGAGCAGCCCTCGAGCACCCTGTCGCGCACGCCGAGCTTGAGGCTCTGGTCAGCGGCAGAGTCGGAATTAGCGAGGATATGTACGCGCAGTACATCCTCGGTTAATTCTTCACAAGAATCAAAAAACGGGAGACAGAGGATCATCCCTGCCACGATGACCGCTAAGACAAACCAATGGATATATTTCTTCAAAAGAATTACCTGCCTTTCATTCCGTTACTATCATCTTTGGCAGGTAATCTGAGGATTATTCAATATTTTCTATACGACAGCCATCCTTCACCGGCTGCGCCAAAAAGACCTTGAGATAACGCTCTTTCAGAATCTCGACACACGCCTCCGCCTTCTTCCGGTTCAGGAAAATCGCGAATACAGCAGAGCCGGAGCCGCTCATCGAGGAGCCCAGCGCCTTACACGACAGCATCAGGCGCTTGATCTCGTTGATCTCGGGCAGCTCCATGACCTGTTCGAATTCGTTATACAGGCAGGTCGAAAGTCCGCGGATATCGCGGCTGTACAGGCGCTTGATCAGCTCGTCGGTATAGAGAAAGCCCTTTGGCTCACGCGCGTCACAGGCGGCGTAGGCGGCGGCGGTCGAGACAGAGAGCTCCGGCTTGCAGATCACGATATGGCAATCGGGCAGAGCGCGCAGCTTCTTCAGCGTTGTCCCGGTACCGGTCGCGAGCATCGTACCGCCTAACAGGCAGAACGGCACATCGGAGCCGAAGCGGGAACAGATGTCCGCCATCTCCTCCATCTTTAACCGGGTGGAAAACAGCTGATTCAGCGCCAGCACCACGGCGGCGCCGTCGGACGAGCCGCCGGCTAAGCCTGCCTGAGTAGGAATCCGCTTGTCGATCCCGATTTGAAGCGGTACGGGCGCGACGCCGGTCGCCTGATAAAACGCCCTCGCCGCCTTGCAGACGATGTTGCTCTCGTCCGCAGGCACCTCGGGATATGCCGGACAGCTTACCGCGATCGTATCGCCGGCGCCGTCGAGCGTTTCAACCGTCACGGTATCATACAGAGACACCGCCTGCATCACCATCGCTACGTCATGATAGCCGTCGGGACGTTTGCCGACAATATCCAGCGTCAGATTGATTTTTGCCGGAGCCTTAACCGTTGCTTTCATCCTGCAGCTCCTTCAAAAAATCTCTGATCAGCTCCATCGCGCGCGTCAGGTGCTTGATGGAATACGAATAACTCAGTCGGACATAGCCCTCGCCGCTCTCGCCGAAGGCGGAACCCGGCACCAGCGCGACGTGCTTGCTTTGCAGCAGTCGGGTACAGAATTCTTCGCTGGAGAGTCCCGTTGACTTGATGCAGGGGAAGCAGTAGAACGCGCCCTCGGGCTTAAAGCAGGTCAGCCCCATCTTATTCAGAGAACCGACCACAAAACGGCGGCGCATATCATATTCGTTGCGCATCTCCTCGATATCGGAGTCCCCGTTGCGCAGCGCCTCAATCGCGGCGTACTGGGCGGTTGTCGGCGCGGACATGATACAAAACTGGTGCAGCTTGACGAGCATCTCGGCGATCTCCTTGGGGGCGAGGGCATAACCCAGCCGCCAGCCGGTCATCGCGTAGGACTTGGAGAAGCCGTTGATCACCACGGTACGCTCGTGCATCCCGTCGATGGACGCGATCGAGACGTGCTGCTTGCCCTCATAGGTCAGCTCAGAGTAGATTTCGTCGGACAGCACCATCAAATCGTGCTTCTTCACCACCGCGGCGATCGCCTCGAGGTCGGCGCGCTCCATGATGCCGCCGGTGGGGTTGTTCGGATAGGGCAGGATCAGGAGCTTGGTTCTTTCGGTAATCTTCTCCTCGAGCTGCTCGGGCTTTAAGCGAAAGGCGTCCTCCGCCCTTGTCTCGATGATGACGGGGGTGGCGCCTGCCATCACCGTCAGCGGCTCATAGCACACGAAGGACGGCTGGGGAATCAGCACCTCGTCGCCGCGCGACGCCATACAGCGGATCGCGACGTCGATCGCTTCGCTGCCGCCGACCGTGACCACGCATTCTTCGGTCGGACTGTATGTAAGGTTGTATTTTCTTTGATAGAATTTTGTGATCTCCTGACACAGCTCGCGGAAGCCGCGGTTCGGCGTGTACCAGGTCTTGCCCTGTTCAAGCGACGAAATGCCTGCCTGGCGCACGTGCCACGGCGTCTGAAAATCGGGCTCGCCGACCGACAGGGAGATCACGTGATCCATCTCATTGACGATATCGAAGAAGCGGCGAATCCCCGAGGGCTTCACCGACAGGATCGACGGCGTCAGCTTTTCGGAATAATTCATCAGATGACCATTTCCCTTCCGTCTTTTTTCACATCGACCAGAGATACGCCGTTTTCCTTATAGCGCTTGAGCATAAAATGCGTCGCGGTGGAGAGGATGCCGTTCATCGCCGCCAGCCGCTTCGCCACAAAGGAGGAGATCTCCTGGATCGTCCTGCCCTTGACGGTCAGGAGCAGGTCGTAGGAGCCTGCCATCAGATAGACGGACTCGACCTCCTTGTAATCGAGGATTTTCTCGGCGATATCGTCAAAGCCCTTTTGCAGCTGGGGCGCGACCTTGAGCTCGATCATCGCCATCACGCCGGAGTCGGGCACCTCGTCCCAGTTGACGACCGCCTGATAGCCGCGGATCACGCCGCTGCTCTCATATTCCGCGATCTGAGCTTTGATATAATCCTCGGGCTCGTCGAGCATCATCGCGAGCTGGGCTGTTGTAAAGGCGGAGTTTTCGCTTAATAATCGTAATAACTTGTCCATCGTATCAATCCTTTCACTGCAAGAAAGCAAGGTTTATTATGGTTGACCGGTCGGTCTTGTCGTATGAAATCATCCGGGACAGGCGAATCACGAAACGCGCCGTCTGCCGCGGATCACCACCGACCGATTTATGACATCTGTAAGACAGGGAGCTGACCGACATTCAGGCTGTCGATACAAATCGCCGTCGCCAAACAGAAGATTTCTCTCTCTTCCTGGTAGAGCTCCAGCTGGGTACAGCCGCGGGCAAAGTCCTTGCCCACCGTACAAATGACAGCGGTATCCGCGTCCAGGATGGAATAGGAGCCCATCAGCACGTCGCCGCGTACAAAAAAGCTGATCCCGCGAAAGCGGATCGCGGCTCTGCCGGTACCGACGGCGATATTCAGCCGCATACTCTCGCCGCCTGAGCTGATGCTGTATACCGATAACGCGGAAAAACCCAGCGAGCGGATCTTGCATACCGTCTCACCGTTTTGAGTCTTGATGTGGATACGCTCGCCCGAGGGGTTGCGTTTACCGGTCACGGTATAGCGGAGACGACCGGCTTCATCGGCGATCTGATACCGCGCCTGTTCACGGGAGGTATCGCGCTGTAAATAAAATTTCACTGTTCATCACCACGGATATTATTGGATAAAACCGCCGTTTCATACATGGTTTACAAAAGGCTTCTGCGGAAGGTGCGCCCAAACAGGACGAAGGTGCCGAGCGTTCGGTGCGGCTCATATTTTTCGAGGAAGCAGGAGATGTATCCGAGAATCAGCCAGAAGAAGATGACCATGAAATTCACGTTGAACAGCAAGCCGACCTCGAGACACGAATAGATCAGGTACGAGCACATGAAAGCATACATACAGGGCAGCACGCTCTCATGCAGGCTGTTGTCGCGGAAAACGTGCACGGTAATATGCTTGAAGAACCGCAGTCCGAAGATACAGAACAGCACGAAGCCGATCACACCCGAGCATACCAGGATCGTAATATAGCCGTTATGAAAATCCGTCATGATCGGGGCGAGGATCCCGTAGCTGTCCGAAAACTTGATCCCGTTTTCAAACAGGCGGTTGCCGTATTCAAAGATATTGCCCCTGCCGATCCCGAGAATCGGATTCTGAACGAACAGCGTCGCCGCCTGCTTCCAGAGCGTGATCCTGCCCGAATCGAGGTTCTTGTTCTCGTGTTCAAAGGTCACGACCGCCTCATCGTGGACGATCTGATCCGTCAGGGAGTCGGACGAGACGATCTTTGACGCAGAGGCGGAGTTCATGATCTGCACGAAGCCTGCCTGCGTGATATTGCGGATAAAAAACAGCGAAGAAACAATCACCACGCCTGCCGCCAGACACGCGGCGGACTTAAGCACAATCTGCCTGACGCTGAACTTGGATTCGGAGCCGAACATCTTGTATATCACAAAGAAGATCGCATACCCCATCATCAAAAGCATCGCGCCGTTCGAATCGCACAAAAGCAGCGAAATCGCGTTGACCGCGACGCAGGAGCCGATCCAGATCCGGCTGACGCGCTCGCGCCCCGAGATCGCGATAAAATCCTTCTTGATCAGCATATGGCTGCAGAAGATCGCGACCACGTTGATGAAGCCGAGCTGGTTCGGGTTGACGAACATCCCGTCAAAGCGGTTTTCATAGACAATGAACTTGAACCACAGCACCTCGAAGCTGATCTCCGCCATCAAAAACGCCAGCCCCAAAATGCCGAGCACCGTCGAGCAGTACACAATGAAGCGGCATACGGAATACAGCTCCCGGCGAAAGTTCAGGTGCTTCTCGGTATGTACCGAATAGAACACGAAGAAGCACATCGCCAAATGCAAGACCATAATAAAATTGTAAGCGTTATATAAGAACGAGCTCGCCAGGTGGGTTAGCGCCGTCACCAGCGACGTCAGCACGAAGGCGAGCAGCCACAAGCCGTAACGGGTTTTCTCGACGGTGTGGTGCTTATACTCGTTATAGATCATCAGGAAAACGCCCCAGAAGAACAGGAACACCAGCACCAGATACGCCGGTATCAGCACAAAGGAGATGTTGCTGCAAAACAGGCAGATCACATAGCTGCGGCGGAACAGCGAGGTATCCAGCACAGCCTTTTTAAACTTACTCATAGCCACCCTCTTAAAAAAGGTACGTGAAGCGCGTTACGAAATCACGTGTTTAACGGTAGAAAGCATCAGGTAGAGATCGCGGCGAAAGCCGAAGCGGCTGATATACCGGAGGTTATACGCCATCTTCTTCGGCAGGATCTCCTCGACGTAAATGCGGTCAACCTCATCGGGATCGCTGACGGCGCCGATGATCGCGTCCTCATCCTTAAAGCGAATCGACGCGAGCGAGGTGATGCCGGCAGGCATCAGCAGCGTCGCCATCATCTCGGGCGTGTATTGCCTGACGAATTTCGGCACCTCCGGGCGCGTCCCGACAAAGCTCATCTTGCCCGACAGCACATGGAACACCTGCGGCAGCTCGTCGAGGCGGAACTTGCGCAGCGTCCTGCCGACGCCCGTTACCCGGCTGTCGTTCTCAGAGGTCACCAGCGCGCCGGCGTGATCGGCGCCGACCGTCATCGTGCGGAACTTCCAGATGCGGAAGGTGCGGTTATAGGTCGTGACGCGTTCCTGCTTATACAGCACAGGGCCCTTGGAGGTCGCCTTAACCATCACCGCGATCACGAGCATCGGGATGCACAGGAGGATCAGCATCAACAGCGCCAGCACCACATCCGTGATGCGTTTGAGCACGAGGCTGAACCGCTTTTTATCAATAATATCATAATACTTCTTTACTTCGTCGCACCGAAGCTCACGGGGCAGACGATCATATGGTAAGAGAATCATACGTCCTCCGTTAATCTGTTCTCGCAGGAAAGACGGCCGCCGACCGGCCGCCCTCTTCTTACTCAATACTATGTGGCGGAGCCATGAGCATATACCCGCCGCACGGTTTATACTAATCCTTAATAAAAACCTTTATCAAGGATTAGTATAAGGAACCTATAATCTTATATATTATACTACATTCGGTCGTTTTTTTCAATATATAAACGAAAAAACCCGTGTCAACCGAAACGGGCGCGAGCGCGGTCTTTTTTCGTCTGATTTTCATTCGGAAATCTTTCGAAAATCTCTTGACTTCACGCCGCTGACATAGTAAAATTAGATTAAAGAAAAACAGCTTTGAGGTTAAAAAATGGACAATGCTTACAAGCCCGACCTGATTACCCTGATCGACGAGGATAACGTCGAGCACAACTTCGAGATCCTCGATACCATCGAGAACGAAAAAGGCGTTTTCTATGCGCTGTATCCCATTTATGACAACGCGGAGGAATCCGTTGAGGACAGCGGTGAATACTATATCATGGAGGTCATCGAGGAAAACGGCGAGGAACAGCTTGCCGAGGTCGAGGACGAAGCGCTGCTGAATGAGCTCAGCGCCGAATTTGAAAAGCATTTTGAAGAGCTCTTCGACGACGAGGAGGAAGAAAAAAAGTAAGGTTCCCTTCCTTTTCTTCCGGACGTTACCCAAAGCACAACCCTCCCCGAGGGCATATATCAAGTCAATATCCTACCTGATCCGCGTATCGATCGCAAATAACCCTACAACCCTTAAATCGGGAGCTTAGCTCCTACGGCGGTGTGCAGACCTCCCATCCGTATGGACGAAGGGAGCCTAAAGCCGCAGGGCGGGCACCCACCTGTCA
>CADBUN010000146.1 GCA_902797825.1 uncultured Ruminococcus sp.
CTAATCCTTGATAAAAAGATTTAATCAGATATTAGTGATAAATTTCGCAGAGCGAGGCGAGTGACGCAGGCATACTGTCGTATGTCAAGGAGTTCAACAAAGCCATGCGGAATTTATCGCAATAGATGATAAAGGTTTTTATTAAGGATTAGTATTAACCCAGCGCGACGTCCAGCGCCATCATAATCGTGAAGCCGACGGCGAAAAACAGCACGCCGATGTGCGAATGCTCTCCCTGCGCCATCTCCGGGATCAGCTCCTCCACCACGACATAGACCATCGCGCCTGCCGCGAACGACAGCAGGTACGGCATCGCCGGAACGATCATCCCGACGAACAGCACCGTCAGCGCGCCGAAGATCGGCTCCACCGCGCCCGACAGCACGCCGTAAACAAAGGATCGCGGCTTACTCATCCCCTCCGCGTGCAGGGGCATGGAGATGATCGCTCCCTCGGGGAAGTTCTGGATCGCGATCCCGAGCGCCAGCGCCATCGCGCCGCCCAGGGTGATCTCGGCGGTCCCGGACAGAAAGCCGGCGAACACGACGCCGACCGCCATCCCCTCGGGGATGTTGTGCAGGGTGACCGCCAGCGCCATCATCGTAGTACGCGCCAGCGTGCTTTTCGGCCCCTCGGGCGCGCCGGCGTTACGGTGCAGGTGGGGGATCAGGCGGTCGAGCAGGAGCAGGAAGAGTACGCCTGCCCAAAACCCGATGAACGCCGGTAAAAAGCTCAGCCTGCCGAGGCTTTCGGACTGTTCGATCGCCGGGATAATCAGACTCCATACCGAAGCCGCGATCATCACCCCTGCCGCAAAGCCGGTGAGCGCGCGCGATACGCCGGTGCTGAGCTCCTTTTTCATGAATAAGACAGCCGCCGCGCCCAGCGCGGTGCCGATAAACGGGATCATCAGCCCGAAGAATACATCTAAAGCCATGGTGAATCACTTTCCTTGAATTAGTTAGTTAGCTTATGCTAACTGTTATCATAGCATAAGATCATTCAAAATGCAATACCTTTGAAAAGCTCTTGTTATTATCTTATGGTTCACAGCGGTATCGGTGACAGCGGATATGGGAAAAGGCTGCCGCATTGCTGCGACAGCCCTTGCTGATTCTTTGAATAATTGGTTTTTACGGTTGTGTTACCGGTTCCGCTTGCTGTGAGGTTTGCGCTAAGGACGCTTCGGGGACGGTATACTTGATTGATTTGCCGTCACGATCAAAGTCGCTGATATACTGGTTTTTGCTGCCGACACAGCGCACGGTATAGACGCAGGTCGCGCCCTGCGTTGCCTGTGTATCGGTGAACTCCGTTTCGGTAAGGGTGCCGAGCAGGATCCAGCCGGAGGGACCGCGGCGGAATACACGGTAGCCGATCGTTCCCTTGACGGCGTCCCATGTCACCTTCACGCCGTCCTTGGTGCTCTCAAGGCCGGTGATTTGAGGTGTGGCGACGCCGGTATAGGTGCGCGTCCATCCGGTGCGGTTGAAGTCGCTGCAGAAGCGGTGATAGTTGTTGACGCAGCGGATGGTGTAGGTGTACTTGGTGTTGAGATTCAGCGTGCAGCAGTCATAATACTCGGTACCGGTGGTCTCGGTGAGGAGCTGCCATCCGCCGGAGGCGTTCTTGCGGTATACCCTGTACTTGGCTACGCCGTCGATCGCATCCCACTTGAGGCGCAGACCTTCGGGTTCGTTCACGATCTTGCTGAACTTAGGGTTGGGTACGCCGGTATAGGTGCATCGCCAGCCGTTCTTGTTATAATCGCTGGTAAACCTGCCGCTCGCGCCGACGACGCGGATGGTATAGAGGGTGCTGCCGTTCAGGGTGACATTATGATCGAGGTACTCGGTGCCGGTGGTCTCGGTGATCGTGGTCCAATAGCCCTGCGCGTTTTTATAGAAGATGCGGTATTTGTAAGCGCCCTCGACGGGATTCCACTTCAGGCGGATGCCGTCCGGCTCGCCGGCGACAGAGGTGAACGCAGGCGTCTCAACGCCCTTGTAGGTGCATCGCCAGCCCTTGCTGTTGAAGCCGCTGACGCCGCAGCCGCGGTTGTTCATACAGCGCAGGGTGTAGGTGCGCGTTTCTCCGGGACTGATCGTGGTATCAAAGAGCTCGGTGTCGGTGGTATCCCTGAGCATCGTCCAGGTACCCTGTGCGTTCTTGTAGTAGATACGGTATTTGGTGGCGTTGGGGATCGCGTTCCACTTCAGGCGAACACCGTCGGTCTCACTCTTGATGGAGGTGAGCTGCGGGGTATCCAGCCCGGTGAAGAGGTAGCCCCAGCCTCTGTTGTTAAAGCTGCTGATGAAGTCGCCGCTGTTATCGACACAGCGAATGGTGTAGACATAGGAGCGGTTGATGCCGACGAGGTCGTCGAGGTAGGTGTTAGAGGTCGTCTGACCGATCCGCGTCCACTGTCCCTGATCATTCTTGCGGTAAACGCGATAGATCAGCCCGTTCTTCGCTACGGGGTTTTTGACGGGCGTCCACGTGAGCTGTAAGCCCTGGGGCGTTTCATAGATACGTGTCATCTGCGGCGTATCCGCATAGGTATAGGTCATTCGCCACCCGGCGGTGTTAAAGTCGCTGATGAAGTTACCGTAGCGGTCGATACAGCGTAGGGTATAGGTATAGGTGCCGTTGCGCTGGACCTCCCGGTCGAGGTAAGAGGTTGAGTCGGTCTCTGCCATCCTGCGCCAGCTGCCCTGATAGTTCTTGTAATAAATGCGGTAGCGGTAGGTGCCCGGGACAGCCCTCCAGCTCATGCGAATACCGTCCGATACGCTCTTGATCGAGGTCATCGTCGGGGTGGATACGTGAATCGGGGCCATGAAGCGATAAATCTTGTAGCCCTTGGCGGTATGCCTGCCGGAATAGGTGAAGGTCTGGATATAATCATCCTGACTGATCCCCGGCGAATGGCTCCACTGAACCGCATAGTAGGTGTCGGAGGAGTCTACCCGTTTGGCGTCCGATCGGAAATAGGGATGGTTGGTGCGCGGCGAATTACCATACCACAAATCGCTTGCCGGAGGCGCGTAATGCTCGCGGAACACGCCGTGACCGTTGCTGTCGAGGACGATGGTGCCCTCGCGCGTATCCCACGCCCAATCGCTGTTGGGGTGATCAAGCGCCGCCTGCGCCTTTGACCTGCTGTTGAATACACAGTATTTGGTGCCGAATTTGGAGCCGCTGCCGCCGGAGGGGGTGTCGATCTGCAGCTCGATGCGGTTCGGCTGGGAGACCTTGGCTACCCACAGTCCGCGGCAATCGCCGATCGAGTGAACCTCACAGTAGCGGTTTCGCTCACCGGCGCTGTCCCAGTAGATGAAGTCCCACGGAGAGTCGCCGTAGAAGATCGCGTTGTGGTTATCGGAGGAGCCGTAGATCCACATCAAATCGCCCTTTTCGAGCACGCCGGAATCATAGGCTTCTTCGATCGAGTCGAACCAAAGGCGGTATACGCCGTAGTCGCTCCAGGCGACGGGGACGCGCCACATGGTTTTCAGGCGGCTGATCTGTTCGCTTGACGCGCCCGAGTGATATGCCGCCTTGTACAGCACGTGCCATACAAAGCCCGTACAGTTCATCGCGGCAACGCCGGGGGTGTCATAATCGCCGTAGGCGCCGTCACAGTCGCCTGCAGGGTTGCGGTGATCGTTGTGGGCATAGGGCGTGTTGAGATAATAGTCGGGGTTAGGACTGTCGGCGTCATGATCGTCCATCCATTTCATATAGACGTCATAGTCGATGCCGAAGGCTTCCAGAAACGACTGGTAGCCATAGAGCTTACCGCCGCCGTAGTTGTAGCCGTTCCAACTCGCCGCCTTGGTCTTGACTGTGCCGGGAACAATCCCGACAACGACCGCCGTCATGACGATCAGCAGCGCCAGCAGAAAGGCTGTGCATTTTCTGCACCGTTTCATGTTCTACACTTCCTCTGAACCTGTTTCCATGCCTATCCGAATCGGTCGATCCGACGGGCTGAGCGGAAACATTTATTACACATCAACAGTTTACCACATGAAAATCCGTTTGACAATCTTCTTTTCATCACAAAACTGTTACCTTTATCATCAAAAAACGCCGGCTGTGATGATTCTCGACAGCCGGCGTTCGGTTTTTTTGACGGTATCGCAAAGCGAAAGGAGTATTTATGGTTCATCGGCATTCCTGTTAATCAATTCCATGGCTCTTTTCATGCTTGCCATAAATGCCTCTTCCGGGATCAGGGCGATCCCTTGTTCATCGCTGAGAACGATCAGGCGCTGTCCTCCCGTTAATCCAAACAGGTCTCTCGCTCCCTTTGGAATCACGATCTGACCTCTGTCGTTGACGGCGACCGAGCCCCAGATATTCTTTCCCTTGGGTGCAGGTGGGATCATTCCCACGCCCTCTATCGGCTCTGTCCTGATCAGTCCGTCGACGGTCGTTCCGTATACATCTGCCAAAAGGCTGCATTTTTCAATATCGGGAACAGTGGCGCCGGTCTCCCATTTTGCATACGCCTGCCGTGAAATACCGATTTTCTCTGCGATCGCTTCTTGCGAAAATCCATGAATATTTCGCAGCAAGACCAGATTTTCTTTCAACATGACCGGATTCTCCTTAAAGATCAATTCTTTCAAACCGCTTCCATGCCTTCCTGCATGAGAGGACGGTCAACAGCAGGAAAATGAGGATTCCCGCAGCCAATAAGATCAGTTGTATGACGATATCATCCGTACCAAAGGCGTTCAGCTTTTCCAGCCCGGGAATATGATGCAGCGCTTCTGCCGTGAATATTGCCGTAAAGCATACAACGATAAAGAGTACGAAAGGGCGTCCGAACTTGTAGGCTGTTTTGAAGAAGCCGCCCACGAAGATCCAATTAAACAGACCGAAGATGACACACGCCGCTCCTAACGCAAAAAGGTTGGCGTTCATCATCGCGTTGCCGCGATAGACTGCGGACTGTGAAAAGACAGTCATGCGAAGGATGACGGCGAGCGCCATCAGCAGGAACGCGCAGCCTTCGATCAGGCAGACAAACAGAAACTTTCCTTTTACAATATCTCTTTTTGCGATAGGAAGCAGCGCCGAAAAGACGATATCGTTTGCTTCTCGGGCGGACTGAAAACTATGAAAGATCCCAAGCGTTACGAAGAAAACGCCGCAAAGCACGGGATAACCGGGCACAAAAAACATCAGTCCAAAGAGAATAAACAGGTATGAGAGCACCGACGCGCTTAAGCGCATTTCTTTCAGGAGCACGTTACGCATGAACCGCGCCTCCCTCCAGCCGGAGGATCGTGTCCTCCAGGCTTTCGCCGGCCTCGGCATACTGTCGGATAAAATCCGGCTTCGACATGGCAGCGAAGATTTGTCCCTTTGAAATATAGACGATATCATCCGCGCACTTTTCCAGATCGGAGATGATGTGGGTTGAAAAAAACACGGTCACCCCTTGATCCCGAAGCTCGGTAAAAATTTCGAGCAGCTCGTTTCGGGAAAAGGGATCAAGACCGCTCGTCGGTTCATCCAGAATCAACACCTCGGCTTTGTGCGCGAGCGCAAGCATCAGGTTGACCTTTACCTTCATCCCTTCGGATAGCGCCAGCGGCGTTTTCGTTTCATCTATCGCAAACAGCTCGAGATATTTTTGATAGGCGGCTTCATCCCATGTGTCGTAGAATCGTTTTACAATATCGACAATATCCCGTATCCTTTTCCTCGGATACCAGCTGACAGTTCCCGTAGAATAGCCGATGCGCTTCTTGAGCTCTGCTTCATGATCCGCGAAAGGCGTGTCGAAATAGCGGATGACGCCGCCGTCCGGATGGATCATGTTCAGCATCGACTTAATCGTTGTCGTTTTTCCCGCGCCGTTTCTGCCGACAAAGCCCGTGATCCTTCCGCTTTCAAGATGGAACGAAATGTCTTTCAGCGCAAAGGAAGGATACTGTTTTCTCAGCTGCTTTACTTCCACAATAACCATAAAATCCTCCGATAATTTGATTTATATGAATATTGTAAAGCATAGTTGCCTGAAGGTCTACCAACTAAACGCGTCAGAAATAGCGGTTTTTTGTTATGTTCGGTTGCGTGATAAGGCGGTGACTGCCCTGACCTTATCTCCCGGCATTTTCCCGTGACAGCAGGACGACGGATTCTGTATGATTGGTATGCGGAAACATATCGAAGGGATAACAAATCTCCGCATGGTAGTCGAGCCTGCCCAGGATCCTGATATCTCGCGCCTGGGTTTCGGGGTTACAGGAGATATACACGATCCGGTCGGGACCGAGCCGCGCGAGCGCGTTGAGGAAGCTCGCGGTACAGCCGGCGCGCGGCGGATCAATGAAGGCGGCGTCGATATGCGTGCCGCTTTGCAGCAGCGCCTTGGCGTAGTCGCGGCTGTCGGCGGCGGTGAAGCGGATGTTTTCGATTCCGTTCAACGCGGCGTTGCGCTTTGCGTCCGCGACGGCGGCGGGATTCAGCTCAACCGCGTGGACGAGCCTTGCCTTTCGTGCGGCGACGATCCCGATGGTGCCGATGCCGCAGTAGGCGTCGAGCACGGTCTCGCTGCCGCTCAGCCCGGCGAGATCAACGGCTTTTTGATAGAGCTGCTCCGTCTGGTCGTGATTGATCTGATAGAACGAGGAAGGGGAGAGAAGGAACCTTTCTCCGCACAGGGTATCGGTGATGATGCCCTTTCCGAAGAGAACCTCGCTCTGTTTGCCGGTGAAGAGCTTGTCTGCGTCGCGGTTGACGGTCGTGACGGCGGTGGTGAGATAAGGACACGCCTTTTGCAGGGCGGTGATGAAGCTGCGCTTACCGGGGAAGGTTCTGTCCGCGCCGTTGATGACGACCATCACTTCACCTGTCGCGACCGCCTCGCGGATGACGACGCTCTTGAGCCAGCCCTTACCGGTATAGGGATCATAGGGGATGATCTTGAAGCTTTGGAAGAGCTTGGCGAGCGCGGCGGTGAGAGCGTTTGCCGTATCGGAGCAGATCGCGCACCTGTCCGCCGCCATCACGCTGTGGGTGACGGATTTGTAAATCCCGCTGATGACGCGCTTGCCCTCGCGCTGATAGACAAACTGCGCCTTGTTGCGGTAGCCCTCGGTTTTCGGCGAGGGGGTGATGGCTTCTACCCGGCACAGCCTGCCTAAGAATTTGCGGCAGATATTCTCTTTATGGCGCAGCTGTTCGGCGTAGCTAAGGTTCGAAAGCTGGCACGAATGACATTTTTTAGCATAAATACAAAAATCTTTCATACGGCTATTTTACCATGTACAGGCGCTGTTTTCAATGATTTACCGTACAAAAAACCTCGATATTTGACAGGATCGGAAACTGTAACTTGAACTATGGCGTTTTATCGTGTATAATCAAGGGTATGAAACCGATGAAAGTTATGCGTTACGGTAGCAAATACCGTTACAACCAATCAAAAAGCAATCCGACGAAAAAGATCGTGATCATCGCCGGCGTCATTGTCGCGGTGGTTCTAGCGGTGCTGATTATCATGAGAGTGATCGCCATCAACAAGGCGAGCGATGATAACGGCGCGCTGAGCCTGCAAATGCGCGACGGCAAGCCTGCCGCCATGGCGGTCAAGACCGGCGATATCTGTATCCTCACGATGCCCTCTGCTATCGACATGAAGGAGGTCGAGTTTACATCCTCGGATCCCGCTGTCGTTCGCGTAGACTCCGCCGGACATACCGACGCGCTCGCTGTCGGTAAGGCGACCGTCACCGCGACCTCGCGGAATTTTACCGCAGAGTGCGAATTCACCGTCTCACAAAATACCGAGCCGGCGCGTCCGGACGAGGTAACGACGGCGATCAAGGCAAATGAGGACGTACTGGCTGCCAACCGCGCCTCCGGCGATAAGGACATTTTCAGCATTACCGTCAACCGCCGCACCAACACCGTTACCGTCTATACCAAGGACGAGAACGGCGCGTTCACCGTGCCGGTAAGGGCGATGGTCTGCTCCTGCGGCACCGGCGGCAGCGATATTACCATCACCGGTGATTTTTCCATCTACTTCCAGGAGCCGTGGCATCCGCTGTTCGGCGATGTTTACGGGATGTTTGTCTCCGGCTTTGAGGGCCCTTACCTCTTCCACAGCGTGCCCTATACCGCGATGCAGCATGACGCGCTGGAGACCGAGGAGTTCAATAAGCTCGGCGAGCTCGCTTCTCAGGGATGTGTGCGTATGATGGTCGCGGACGTCTACTGGATCGGGCTCAACTGCGGTCTGAATACCCCCGTACACGTGATCGACGCCGACGCTAAGGCAGATCCGCTGGGTAAGCCTGCCGCCGTGAAGATTCCGGACGGCGTAAGATGGGATCCCACCGATAACACCGAGGGAAATCCCTTCCTCGGCAAGATGCCCACCCTTGAAGGCGCGACCGATATCGAGCTGAAAAAGGGCGAGCGCTTTGACGCTGCGGCAGGGGTAACCGCCGCCGATATCTGCGGCAACGATATTACCGACCGCGTCAAGATCGCCGGCGAGGTGATCGCCGACAAGCCCGGCGTTTACTACCTGACCTATACCGTCGTCGATGACTTCAACCTCAAAACGCGCGTGACGCGTACCGTCACCGTGACAGGCTGATCGAAAATCACCGAAAAGAAATCAAAAAGGATCAAAAAGATGCCCTCGCTCTTGTGTAGAAAAGCGAGGGCTGTTTTTGTATGTCGTAGGAGTCGGCGATGGGATCAATCGCAAATGATTCCTTTTATGGGACGCTTGCGATACTTCGCATAAGCGATGATAGCGCGACGCGCCGTACCTTATTCAGCGGCAGGGGCGTCCTGTGCGCTGTAGGTGATGACGTTCTCGTCATTCTGCGGTGCGGCCGGGGCTTGGGTGGCTGCCGGCGCGGCGGCTTGGGTAGCGGCAGGCGCTGCCTGTCCGTTCGCGGCGTTTGGGGCAGCGGTCGCCTGATCGGGCGTTGCCTTGGTGTCCTTTTCGATGAAGCTCAGCATCTTGAAAACCGCTTCCTCGGCAGAAGCACCGTAGCGCTCAAACGACTTACGCGGGATCAGGAAAGTGCCGTTATTCGTCAGCGCGTGCAGGTGAGCCAGCGTCTGATCCGCCTTCAGGGCGGTGAGTACCGCTTCGCTGTCATAGAAAATGTAATTCGGAGAGCCCAGACGCAGCTCCTCAAGGTTCACGACAGGCTCCTTCTGGTTGGAGAAAACGTTGGTGTTACCGTTATAGTTGAAGAACTTGTACGGCAGGGTGCCCTGAACGAAGGTGCACAGCTGATTGTTCTCGTTCATATACAGGTAAGCGACGGTCTGGACGACGTTGGAGGTGGCGGTATTCATCTTGCTGAGCAAATCCATATGGCTGTCATAGCCCTTCTCGCCCTTGGTGCTGCCGGTTTCTTTACCGCCTAAGGCGGTGCCGAGCGAGATGTACAGGTTCTTGAGCTCGTCCTCGTTGCCGGGGACATCCAGCGTTACGACGACGGCGCCGTTTGACTCCAGCTTCGCCTTGGCGTCGCTGTTCAGCGAATGATCGGCAAGAACGACGTCCGCTTTGAGCGAGGCGATCGTGTTGACGTCGGGATCGGCGGCAGTACCGACGACCGGAACGATATAAAGGAAATCCTGGTTGCATTCCTCGGAGCGTCCGACCATCTTGATATCATAGCCGATGGCAGAGATAATATCGGCGAAAACGTCGTTGAGCACCACGATGCTCTGGGGCTCCTTGCCGATGGTGGCGTCACCGACGGTAACGGGCCAATCCTTGCCCTTTTCGATGGCGGAACAGCCGCTGAAGAAGATCGCGCTTGTTAACAGCATACACAGGATCAATACGATTGATATGGTTCGTTTCATCATAACACCTCACGGTTTCTGTTAAAATTTCTCATACAGTCTTATTGTACTCAAATCCGGTCAGATAGTCAAATAAAACTATGAAATAAAACGAAAATTTAAATTTTATTAAAAAATTGTTAAAAAATGCTTGCATTTTACATAAGAGGGTGCTATAATAGCAACTGTTCGAAAGAGCACAGTTGGTGTTGATGACGCAGGGGGTCCACCCGTTCCCATCCCGAACACGGAAGTTAAGCCCTGTAGTGCCGAAGATAGTGCCCTGGTGACGGGGTGTGAAAATAGGAAGATGCCAACA
>CADBUN010000147.1 GCA_902797825.1 uncultured Ruminococcus sp.
CATACTGTCGTATGTCAAGGAGCTCAACAAAGCTATGCGGAATTTATCGCAATAGATGATAAAGGTTTTTATTAAGGATTAGTATCATCCTTTTTCTTTCGGTGTTCACAGGACATGGCGCAGCCCTCACAGCCGCAGGAACAGCCGCCCTTTTTGCGTTTTTTGACGGCGAATACCAGCGCCGCCGCCACGGCGGCAACGATCACCGCCGTCAGGATGATTTCAAGCGTATTCATATAAACCTCCCGGTTCAGACAATGATAACGGTTTTCTCTCCGCAGAGAAAGCCTATTGATTTTTATATTACGGTTCGCTTTACAAACCGCACAGCATACACAGGTAATAGACCGCCATGGTGACGAGGTAAGCGATCGCGCACTGCCAGACGACCGTACCGACCGCCCACTTGACGCCGAGCTCGCGCTTGACCGAGGTGATCGCCGCGACACAGGGCGTATACAAGAGGCTGAATACCAGCATCGAGACCGCCGTCAGCGCCGTAATCGCGCCGGCGATACCGCCCGGATAGAGCACCTCCATCGCCGCGACCACGCTCTCCTTGGCGATGAAGCCGCTGATCAGCGAGGTCACCAGCCGCCAGTCGCCCAAACCGACAGGCGTAAACAGCGGCGCGATAAACCCGGCAATCACCGAGAGGATGCTGCCCTGAGAATTCTCCACCATGTTCAGGTGGAAGTCGAAGTTCCGCAGGAACCATACCACGATCGTCGCGATGAAAATGATGGTGAACGCGCGCTGTAAAAAGTCCTTTGCCTTCTCCCACAGCAGCCGCAGGACGTTCTTGGCGCCCGGCAGGCGATAATTCGGCAGCTCCATCACAAAGGGCACCGCCTCGCCCTTGAAGTGCGTTTTCTTCATCACCAGCGCCGCCAGCAAGCCGATCAAAATCCCCAGGATATACAGGCCCGTGATGATCAGCCACTTTTGCTTTTCAAAGAACGCGTTGACAAAGAACGCATAGATCGGCAGCTTCGCCGTACAGCTCATGAAGGGCGTGAGCAGGATCGTCATGCGGCGGTCGCGCTGAGACGGCAGGGTGCGCGTAGCCATCACGGCAGGCACCGTACAGCCGAAGCCGATCAGCATCGGCACGATGCTCCTGCCCGACAGGCCGATACGGCGCAGCAGCTTATCCATAAAGAAGGCGACGCGCGCGAGATAACCCGTGTCCTCCAGAATCGACAGGAAGAAAAACAGCGTCACGATAATCGGCAGGAAGCTGAGCACGCTTCCGACGCCGGCGAGGATACCGTCCGTCAACAGTCCCGTGATCACGGCGTTCACGCCCGACGACGTCAGCCATGTTCGCACCGAGGCGCTCAGCGCGTCCAGTCCGCTGCCGAGCAGGGCTTGCAGGTTGCCGCCGATGAGCTCGAAGGTCAGGTAGAATACCGCCGCCATAATCAAAAGGAACATCGGCAGGGCGGTGAAGCGGCCCGTCAGGATGCGGTCGATGCGGCTGCTGCGCTTATGCTCGCGGCTTTCGGCAGGCTTCGACACCGTCTGGGCACATACCTTCATGATATAATCAAAGCGCATATCCGCGATCGCGGCGTTGCGGTCGAGACCGCGCTCCTTTTCCATGCGGCTGACGATATGCTCGACCGTCTCGAGCTCTTCGTCATCCAACGCCAGCGCCTCACGCACCAGCGCGTCGCCCTCGATCAGCTTGCTTGCCGCGAAGCGCAGCGGAATCTGCGCCTTGTTTGCCTTATCCTCGATCAGATGGCTGATCGCGTGCAGACAGCGGTGCAGCGCGCCGCCCTGAGCCGTCGCGTCACAAAAATCCTGACGCCGGGGCTTCTCCTGATAATGCGCGATATGTACGGCATGGCGGACAAGCTCGGAGACGCCCTCGTTCTTTGCCGCCGAGATCGGCACCACCGGCACGCCTAAGAGCTCCTCGAGGGTGTTGATATCCACCGAGCCGCCGTTCGCGGTGACCTCGTCCATGATATTCAGCGCCACCACCATCGGGGTATCCATCTCGAGCAGCTGCATCGTCAGATAGAGGTTGCGCTCGATGTTGGTCGCGTCTACGATGTTGATGATCGCCTTGGGCTTTTCCTGCAAAACGAAGTTGCGCGAGACGATCTCCTCGCCCGAATACGGCGACATCGAATAGATGCCCGGCAGGTCGGTGATCAGGGTGTTGGGATGTCCCTTAATCACGCCGTCCTTGCGGTCAACG
Organism: uncultured Ruminococcus sp.; assembly: GCA_902797825.1. Taxonomy (GTDB): domain Bacteria; phylum Bacillota; class Clostridia; order Oscillospirales; family Acutalibacteraceae; genus Ruminococcoides. Next base: position 2,213 of record CADBUN010000147.1, read on the forward strand.
GTCACGCCGGGGAAGTTGCCGACATGGCGGTTGGCGCCGGTGAGCTGGTTAAAGAGGGTGGTCTTGCCGCTGTTCTGGTTGCCGACGAGCGCGAAGGTCAGCGTCACGTTGTCCGGCAGGGGATCGCCGCTGCCCTTTTTGTGGAAGCGTCCCTCTTCGCCTAAGCCGGGGTGGTCGCTCCTGCGGCGCTTGGGCTTGATTTGCTCGGTCGTCTTTTCGATCGGCATTACCCCGATCTTCTGTGCGTCATCCAGCCGCAAGGTCAGCTCATAGCCGTGGATGCGAAGCTGCATCGGATCGCCCAGCGGCGCGAGCTTGACGAAGGTGACCTGCGCCCCGGGGATCACGCCCATATCGAGAAAATGCTGTCTGAGGCTTCCGTCGCCGCCGACCGTGGTGATCACCGCCGACTGCCCCTGTTTCAAATCCTTTAATGTCATATCCATTCCAAACCTCATGTGCCCGGGCGCCATACGGTTAGCCTGAGCTAATTGATAGTTTGATTGTAGCATAAACCGCCGCCGTTGTCAACCGCTTTCCGCTTGTTCGGTCAGGCGTGAGGAGTTGTGGGGTATGAAGTGAGGAGTGATACTAATATTCAATTAAACGCTTTAATAATCCAATCTCTGGCAGTAATACTCGTAATGGTGTGTGCAGAGATACTGCGGATAGTA